>NZ_OBEN01000004.1 GCF_900215655.1 Hydrogenobacter hydrogenophilus
CTATGAACTTTACGATCTGTTTGTGTTTTTTGTTTCTCATTCTAATATTATCTCCCCATTGTGGGGAGCTTTTTTGCTATTTTTTAAACAGTCTCCTTTTAACTTGACATTTTTTTTAATAGTCTTAACTTAATAAAATCCGAAAATCCTTATCAGGAGGCAAGGTATGTACTATGTAGCGGAGGTGATAAACGACGAATGCAGTAAATACAACTGTAAGCAGTGCACTCTTTTTTGTCCGGAACCCAACACACTCATGTACACTGACGAAGAACATCACGCATATGTAATTCAGGACAGATGTAAAGGCTGTGCTTTATGTGTTTATGTGTGTGTAAACCTACTCAAGCGAAATGCTATACACATGATCATGCCAGAAGTGCATGCAGAAAAGTAAAGAACCCTAAAGGAGGTTTGTGATGGCACATATAGGTCCAAGTGGTTTTTCACCCTATCCGGTGGCGGTTTATGAAGGTATACTTAATCCACCACCAGGTAAAGCCCTTTTGTTTAACGAAATAGTAGATGAAGAGATCGCTATGCGTGAAGCTGCAAAGGCAATGCTTACCAGAGAAAACCCCACTATATTCCCCGGACCTCAGGTGCTTTACGCTTGGAACGAAGAGGCAAAGGAAAAGGCAAAGCTGGTGAGAAAGATGGCAGAAGTCTTAGGAGCCAAGATCATACCTATGTACGATTATAGGCCCAAATATCCCAAGATAAACCCCGCTATAGAGATAAATCCTAACCATCCTAACCTTACCATATGGCACAATAAGATAAAAGCTTGCATATTTGTAGGTGTTCACTGCCACTATGCTAACGTAGCCTTAAAGATCATAAGGGCGGAAACGGACTGCTTTACTATAGCCATGTGCGGTATGGCAGGACACGAAGATGCCATGATAACTCTCAGAGATCAGCACGTTGAGGAGATGGAAAAGTTTATAAAGGTGGCAGAAGAAGTAAAGAAAGAGCTTGGAAAGTGAAAATTGATTAAAATCATGCAATTTATCTCTTTCTTAAGTAAATTTAAGTAAACCCTTATTGAGGAGGTGTAAGATGCAAGCTACAGAAACCATTTTATACAACAGGGCAGGACAGAGGGTAGTTTCTCCAGACTACCTTCTTTTTGAAGCTCCAAGAACAAAACACTTTATGACAGGTTCAGAAGCGGTTAAAGAAGCGGTAAAGCGAGCATCCGTTGATGCGTCTGTATCTTATCCTATAACTCCGCAGTCAGAAGCTGCGCACCTCATAGGTGAGTTATGGGTGGAAGGATACGTAGGTGTTTACTTTAGGGGTGAATCCGAGTTTGGAGTTATGTCAGAAATAGCAGGGTGTGCTATGGCAGGTGCCAGAACCATAACAACCACATCAGGACCTGGAACCCTCAGAGCTATGGAAAACTTCCCCATGTGGGCTGGAACAAGGATACCAGTTCAGCTCGTGCTGATGGCAAGAGGTGTAAACTCTCCACTCTCTATACAACCTGACAATCTTGAAGTGGGATTTTTGCTTGACACGGGTTGCATGATATGGTATGCAGAAACTGCTCAAGACTTATTTGATATGATATTAGCGGGTTTTGTAGTAGCAGAACAACCCGACGTGCATGTGCCAGTAATTACCGTAGTTGACGGCTTTTTTGTATCTCACACAAGAGAAGCCATTATGCTACCCCCAGATGACATAGCACTTCCTCCTTATAACCCCTACAGAGCTCCCATGCCCGTTATAGATGCGGAAGTTCCTCCAGGTAGATTTCTCAGAGACCCCTTTGTTATGAAGTCCAACTACATATCTTACGCTACACATGCAAGCTGGCAGTGGGAGGTAAGAGCTGCAATAGAAAGATCAAGACCTTACGCTAAACACTACCTTAGGGGCCTCATAGAGCACTTTGGAGATCCAGAGGCAGATCTTGTGTTTGTAGCGTGTGGCACTGCATCCGCTCAAGCAAAGGAAGCAGTAAGGCTCTTAGAAGATGAAGGTATACCAGCAAGGGTGGTCAAACTCAAAACCATAAGACCCTTCCCCATAGAGGAACTTAGGCAAGCGGTGAAGGGTGCTAAATACATATTCGTTCCTGAGTTTAATGTGGTAGGTTGGCTCGAAAGAGAGGTAAGGAGGTATCTCTACGGGCACTCTAACGCTGAGATAATAGGTGCTCCAAGGGTTGCTGGTGGAATGACCATGCCTGCGGAGGTTATCGTAAAAGAAGTTCTAAAACTCACAGGAAAGGAGGTCAAACATGTCATATAAGATATACGACATCAACGAAGAGCTAAAGGAGTTTATGCCAAAAGAGATAATAGACCTTGAGGAGAAAGCCACATGGGGCAATCCCAAAAGGGGTGTTATGGACCTTCCCTACACCAAGGAGCTTATAGAAGAGCACTCCCTCTGCGCTGGATGTCCAGAGTCTATGGCTCTCAGGTACATACTGGCATCCCTTCCTAACCCCGAGGACACCATAATAGTAAACTCCACTGGATGCACCTCACTGGTATTTCCTCACATAGCCTTGCACACAGTTCACTCTCTCTTTGGAAACCAAAATGCTGTAGCATCTGGTATCAAAAGGGTTCTTGAGTGGCGCTTCCCCGACAAGGTTAAAGACGTGGTGGTGTTAGCGGGCGACGGCGCTACTGTGGATATAGGCCTTGACTGTACCCTTCAGTCCTTCTTTAGGCAGGAAAAGATAACCACCATATGCTTTGACAACGAGGTTTACGCTAACACGGGTGGACAGGAAAGCGGTCTTACCGTCAAAGGCCATGTCTTTAAGATGGCTCCTAAAGGTAAGCAGTGGGACAAGGTGCCCATGTGGCAATTAGCCATAGACTCGGGATGTCATTATGTGGCAAGGCTCACGGTGTCCTCTCCCAAAAGAGTGGAGCAGGTGATAAAGAAAGCCATATATGTGGCAAGAGAGGTAGGACCTACATACGTACACCTCTATACACCTTGCATACTGGAGATAGGCCTAAATGCTGACGATGGCTTAGATGAGATGAGAGCAAGGGATAAGGAAAGGTTCGCTTTCTTTGAGTACATGACACCTCAAGCAGAAGAAGTAATAAACAGAGTAAAGGAGGAAGGCTTGCTATGAAGAGGAGAAGGGTAAACATAAGAATGCCAGCTTTGGGAGGTCAAGGTGCTGTTACTGCCGCTCACATAATAGCTACAGCTGCAGACTACGAAGGCTATTATGCAGTTTCCAACCCTTTCTTTGGTGCTGAGAAGAGAATGGCTCCTGCTGAGAGCTATGCACGAATTGGCTTAGAACCTATTTACGATAGAGGTGAAGTGGTTTATCCTGATGTTATAATGGTGTTCCATCCTCAAGTCATCACCATGGGCAAATCCTACACCATGCCCTTTTACTCTGGCATAAAGAGAAACGGCCTTATCATCATAAACACAGAAGAAGACTTACTTACAGAAGAAGACAAAGAATACTTGGAGTCTTTGAATGTAAAAGTGCTTAACTTTCCAGCTACAAAGTTCGCTATAGATATTGCAGGTACTGAGCTCTCCACCAACATGGCTATGATAGGAGCGCTCTTTGGCGTGATAGGTTGTGTAGGTTTAGAAGCCATAGAAGAAGGTATAAAGTCAAGATTTCTCAAAAAGTTTGTGGCATCCGGTGGTACCGCATCCCTTGACTCCGCTCTTGAGAGGAAGTTCAAGAAGAAGTTAGAGCTCATAGAGAAGAACCTAAATACCGCAAAAGCTGCCTACGAGCTTGCAAAAAGATGGGCTCAGGAACAAGGTATAGAGCCTTTCCTACCAAGACCTCAGGAAGCAATCTCTAAATGAAAAGTGGGGGGCCATAAAGCGCCCCCTTGATAATTTTTCTTGAAAGTTTAGTAAGTGTATAATTACTTATATAGGAGGTGAAGAGTTATGATAATAAAAAAGACGGACTTACCTCAAGTGGCTAACTCTATTATGAATGCCCTTCACGAGGATGAAGTAGAGATCATTAACGAGCTTTATTCTGCCTGTGAGGAAGGAAACAAAGAGAGAATAGACCAGCTTATGGAACTTTTGGTCTACGATATAGAAGATCACTTTTCTACGGAAGAAGAGCTCATGAGAGAGGGAGACTTTTTTGCTTACCCTATGCACAAAGCGGAACATGACAGCATGAGGCAGGAAGTAAAGGCACTTATGGAAAGTTGGAAAAGGAACAAAAAGCCAGAAGAGATATCTCAATTTATAAAGGAACGGTTAGTGCCTTGGCTGATGCTACACATAGCAAGATGGGACTCTACCACCGCTATGCATCTTGGGGATTGAGCTCTTGTAAAAGCTCCAAAACCTCTTGGTCCTCCACCTGACGGAAGTCTCTGTAAAACATGCCTACCGCAAAGTTAGGTTCGTGGGATACATGATAACAGAAAACCTCATCAGCATACTCTTTTATTTTCTTCCAAGTATCCGCAGGGCAGACAGGAGATGCAACTATTACCTTTTGTGCTCCTCTCCTTTTAACAAAATTCACGCCTGCTATAACTGTGTACCCCGTTGCTATACCATCATCAACTATTATCACCTCTCTTCCCGAAAGGTCGGGCACGCCACCTTTTAAGAAGAGCTTTTCCCTTTCCCTTATTTTTTTCATCTCCTCTTGAACTACCTTTCTTATCTGGTCTTCAGAAAGCCTAAAATAATCCACCGTTTTTTTGTCTATGTAGACCTCACCGTCTTTGTCCACTGCTCCAAAAGCAAGTTCTGGATTTTGTGGTACTCCCAACTTCCTCACTATAAGCAGACTCATAGGAACATTAAGAATCTTTGCTACCTCTTTGGCAACCACCACACCACCCCTTGGTATTCCTAAGACTATAGGATTTAACCTTCTGTCTATCTTGTCTTTTAAATACTCTCCCAAGACCTTACCTGCTTGAGTTCTGTCTGAAAAGATCATCTTAAACTTAAATATATGGGCAAACACAGAAAAAACAAAGTAAAGGTTGAACACACTTTGCTTGAAGGACTTGAAAGGTATCTGAGAGTTATATCCCAATTTGATGGAGTAAAAAGTATAGTGCCGGGAAGGATATCAAGAAATAACAGAGGAAGAGGTTCAAAAGGTATATTTCTTAAATACAGGACAAACTCTGGTTTTAAGCTTCTTTATAAAAATGGCACTTCTGTGCAAGAAGTTTTTGTGGTTTGTAGCGATAGCCAAGCTTTTGAAAGGCAATTTAAAGAAGCTTATGGATACGAAGCATAGCTTTATGTATCAGTAAGGGGTCATAGATTCCCATATCTTCAAGAAGCCATCCATCACCACCCGTGATCACCAAGGAAAAATCCTTCATGTAGGTGTTTTTCAATTCCTCAAGAAGGGTTTTTATAAAGCTTTTAGCTTCTTTTAGAACTCCTCCAACAACTGCACTTTGTGTATCTTTACCTAAAATTACCTCAACCTTCTTAAGCTCAAAAGAGGGTATAAGTTCTGCTCTCTGCGAAAGGCACTGTAGCTTTGTAGCCAATCCAAGGCTTATAAATCCACCCTCAAACACTCCTTCCACAAGGACATCAAGCACAAGGGCTGTCCCACAGCTAACTACGAGGGCATTCTCAGAGTAAAAACCAAGCGTTCCGTAAAGGTTTAAGAGCCTATCAACGCCTACTTTGGTTGTGTCAAAACCTGCCTTTATTGGTATATCTTTACCCTCTACAAAAAGGGCATTGGGAAAGATCTCCTTTAGTAGTATGTTTAGAGAGGGCTTTACTGATGCTACATATACCCTATCGTAATCGCCTCTTAAATGTTCTAATTCCTTATGGGAAAGTTTTCGGATAAAGGTAAGGTTTTTACCGTCGTATTGGCAGGCATCAACGCTGGTGTTTCCCACATCAAGAGTTAAAACCTTCATAAATCTTAGTCCCTTCTTGATCTACATCAAGAACCAAGTATCTTGCTGTTATACCCTCTTCCTCAAAGGCTTTAGTCATAGCTTTTCCTATATTTTCAAAGTTGCGGTTGGAAAAGGAAGCCACAGAGGGTCCTGCACCACTCAGAAATACCGCTAAAGCTCCCTCTTGGTAAGCCCTATCCATCACTTTAAAAAAACCCGGTATGAGTTTGGCTCTGTAAGGTTGATGCAATCTATCCTTTACCGCCTCTTTAAGAAGATCATACTCCCTTTTGCACAGGCTTGCCATCATCAAGCTCGCTCTCTGGATGTTGTTTACCGCATCAGATAGGCTGACCTTTTGCTCTAAGATGCTTCTTGCTATATCAGTAGAAAGCTCAAAATTTGGTACAGCGACTACCACTTTGATGTCCTCGGGGAAATCCATCTTGGTATAAATGAGTCTTTTACCGTCCCAAAGAGATATTACAAAGCCACCCAAAAGTGCGGGAGAGAGATTATCTGGGTGTGGTTCCATGCTTATGGCTAACTTTAGCTTTTCCTCCTGGCTTAGCCTTTTACTGTGCAGGATCTCAAAGGCGGTTATACCACCTATTATAGCTGTAGCAGAGGACCCAAGACCCCTCCCCGTAGGTATACTGTTCTTCTGAATTACTCTAATGGGCTTTGGATCTTCTCCAAAGTATTCACAAGCTTTAAGATAGGCTCTTATAAAGAGGTTATTCTCATCCTTGGGTAGGTTAGTTCCTTCTCCTTCTCCTTCTACTGTAAACTTTTGCCATCTTTCAAAGAAAAACTCGTTGTATAGACTAAGCGCGAGCCCAAAGGTATCAAAACCGCAACCCAGATTGCTCGTGCTTGCAGGAACTCTTACACAAAACATGAAAATATTTTACTCCAGCACGTTTACACTTATTACTCTTCTGTATATGTTTGTAAGCTTATCTCTTTCAAGTAAATTTTTTACCACCTTGTTGACCTTTATGTACTTTCCATCATCACGCAAAATACCATAAAGCGCATGGTAGATCACAATGTCTTTTCCTTCCATGCCACCATATAGCATAACATGTCCTCTGAGAAAAAGGAGGGTTCTAAAAGGTGGTAATGTTTCAAGAGTGGTTTTCATCTCTTCGTAGCTACTGAAACCTTCTTTTACCTTTATCCCTATCTGTGATTGTTGCTGAGAGTTTCTTGGAAGTTCAAGTCCAAAAAGGGAAAATACATCTTTAACAAGGGAAGAACAATCCCAACTACCGTGCCTTCCTCCCCAGTCATAAGGCTGTCCCAAAAGCCTTTCCAGTACGCTCTTGACAAGACCTTCAGAGTACTCAAGATAACCATCGTTAAAACCTTCTGATAGGCTCACTGTATGATAAGAGCCATCAGGAAGTAAAACACGGTAAAGCTCCCCTTCCTTACTCAAATAAGGCACTTTGGAACCAAGCCCAAACTCCAAGTTTTTTATGTAAAGCTTTGGCTTTAACACTACAAGAAAGGGTAAAGAAAGCACTTCAAGAAGTTCTTTCCTATCCCTTATCGCAACATCTTTCCTTTTTACCCATCCCCTCATAAAGGGAGACTGGACATAGAGCCAATTTTCGTCTTTTGAGGTATGAAGTATCGCCAGGGGTGTGAAAGGTTCAAGAAGAGTATACTGATTTAGGTCTATGTCCTTATTGTTTTTGTATATGGCAAGGTCTGTAGGATACATCTTCATGTTTGTCCTTCTTAAGGTCCAACCAAAGGATACTTTTATCTCCTGCGGAACACCTTCCAAGTTTGTATTCTCCACAAAGCTTTTGTCCATAGGTAAAACATCTTTAAACATCCACTCTTTTACCGTACTTCCCTTTACTTTTTCTGGAAAGTCTGTTAGATTCACTACATAGGGTATCGAGGTGAGAATCTGAGAGTTTATCTTACTTACCTCAAGGCTTTGGGCTATACTGAAAAATAGTATGAGGAAAATAACTATCATAGTAGTTATATTAATCCTTTCTCTTTCTGCATCCTTCCCAAAAGAGGAAGTGTTTTATCTAATGGGAACTTACGCTATTATTGATCTACCGGGAGGTAAAAACTACCAAGCCTACAGATACATGAGAAATATTGAAGAGAAACTTTCGGACTATATGGACACTTCGGAGGTTTCGGAAATAAACAAAAATGCGGGAATTCAGCCTGTGGTTGTATCACCAGAAACCTTAGAGGTCATAAAAAAGGCACTTTACATCTCTCAGATAACGGAAGGAGCTTTTGACATAACGGTAGGTGCTATAACCATAAGGGCTAAAAGAAACAAGGAGATATCAATAGAAGAAGCTACCAAACTTGTTGATTACAGAAAAGTTAAGTTAGAAGGCAGTAAGGTGTTTTTAACAGAAAAAAATATGGCTATAGACTTGGGTGGTATAGGTAAGGGATACGCGGTGCAGAAGGCTTATGAATATGTAAAAACTCCAAAAGGTTTTATATCCATAGCGGGAGACATGAAAGTGTGGGGAGAGAAAAGACTGCTGGCAGTATATGACCCCATCACAAAGGGTATTCTGATGGAAGCTATAAATAAAAGAGATGTTTGTCTATCTACTTCTGGCAACTATCTGAGAGAACATATAATAGGAAAACCAAATTCCTTGCTTCAGGTTACCGTTGCCTACGAGGATTGTACTGCTACAGATGCCATATCCACTGCGGTGTTTGCTATGAGTGACGAACAAAGACAGAGATTCTTAGAAAACCATCAGGACATAGGCATACTGCTCCTCTATAAAGATGGGTCTGTTTATTTCAACAGAACCTTTCTTAACTATTTCGAGCTTGTCATCCTGCGAAACTGAATTTTAAGATTTATTAATCTTTATAATCAATAAAATATTATTAGATGATAACTCTTACATCGGAAGATGTAGAAAATAAGATTTAAGAGTATAGAAATCTATTTGTAAAATTATACCAAATAGTAGTCCTTGACATTATAAGAACTCCTTATATATTTATTAAAAATAGCTTATAGTTCTGTAAAAAGGAGGTGACACATGGAAGGACATGAAGACTTCTTCCCAAAAGGTGCAGTAGCATTTCTTGTTCTTATGCTTGCCTTTTATGCCTTTGTATGGCTCTCCATTTACTTGACGCTAATAGCAAGGGGGTAATACCATGGACAGGGCGGAGAAGGGTGCATTCATCACAGCAGTGATTTTTCTTGGTTTTTTCTTTGCTCTCATAGTTTACGCTGCTAAAGGTTTAAACATTGATGTACCTACCTGTATAACGGATGTGAAACCCTACACGCAGGGACAGGTGATCCAGCATGCACCTGACAGGTATGAGATCCACTACCTTGCCAAGATGTGGTACTTTGAGCCTGCGGATGTGGAAGTGCCGGTAGGATCAACGGTGGACATATACCTGACCAGTGGGGATGTAGTCCACGGTTTTCAGATTGATGGGACCAATGTGAACCTTATGGCTGTGCCTGGAGCCATATCTTACGCAAGGGTCAAGTTTGAAAAGCCGGGTGTTTATCACATAGTCTGCCACGAATACTGCGGTATAGGACATCAGGATATGACTACAAAGATAGTGGTAAAAGGAGGTGAGCAGAAATGAAGGTGGAAGGAAGCGTAAAAACTGTTATTTTAGGTGAGATCATATTTCCCATACTGCTACTTGTTTTTGGTATATACCACGGACTTATGCAGGCACTCTATAGGGCGGGTATTATAAAGGACATGTCCTTCTTGGGCATTGAGTACTATCAGGGGCTTACTCTTCACGGTGTTATAAATGCGGTAGTGTTTACCACCATGGTAATTGTGGCTTTTGGTAATGCGGTGTTTCTCTATTATCTGAAAAAACCGCTCAGGCCTGCAGTCCAATGGGTTAGCTTTTTGATGATGGTCATAGGCACTCTTATGGCTGCGTGGGCTATGTTTACGGGCAAAGCCAATGTACTATACACCTTTTACCTTCCCCTTGTAGCTCACCCTGCCTTTTACATAGGTGCTGCTCTTCTGCTTGTAGGTTCCATAATTCCTCTTTTCTTTGACTGGGCACCTAATTACATAGCTTGGAGGAAGGAACACCCAGGAGAGAAAGTACCTTTGGCGGTCTTTGGTGTTTTTGTCAATCACATCATGTGGGTTATCATGCTCGTCCCTGTAGTAATTACGGTAGTCTTTCAGATGATTCCTCTGTCTTTGGGTATTACCCAAGAAGAGAATGTGTCTCTCAGCAGAACACTCTTTTGGGCTTTTGGACACCCCCTCGTTTACTTCTGGCTACTGCCTGCTTATACCATGCTGTATACCATACTTCCAAAGATAGTAACAGGAGATGGAAAGCTGTATTCGGACAGCGCTGCAAGGTTTGCCTTCATACTCTTTATACTATTTTCCTTCCCTGTAGGTCTTCACCACCAGTTTACTGAACCTGCTGTAACCAACAACTACAAGCTCATACACGCGCTCTTTACTTTTGGAGTAGCTGTTCCCAGCATGCTCACAGCCTTTACCGTTGCTGCATCTCTTGAGTACTCTATAAAACAGAAATATCCTGAGGTAAGAGACTCCCTCTTTTATTGGTGGACCAAGATACCCTACATAAGCTTAGAGGGTGATAAGTGGTTGGTTTCCTACTTTATGGCAGGTCTTTTCCTCTTCTTCGTAGGTGGCATAACGGGTATAGTCAATGCGTCTTACAATGTGAACCTCGTGGTACACAACACCTCCTTTGTACCAGGGCACTTTCACACTACCGTAGGGGGCCTTGTTACTCTGTCTCTTCTGGGTATATCCCTTTACATGGTTTCCAAACTCATGGGTAAGGATATAAGGTTTAAGGGACTTGCGGTTTTGGCTCCGTGGTTGTGGTGGCAGGGCATGCTCATTTTTGAGTATGCTATGTCTGTAGCTGGTATTCATGGATTCCCAAGAAGAACAAACGCAGGTTTATCCTACCTAAACCCTGAGTCTCCTCTTTACAGACCCGAATGGGTAGGTTATGCGGAACTTTCCGCCTTTGCAGCCTTTATAATAGTGCTTGGATTTGTATTCTGGGCTGTGTCTTTCTTTGGAACTATCCTTTCACCAAAGGTAAGAGAGGAAACCCTCGAATTTCCTACTGCATCTGCACTGCACGACGAAAAAGCTCCAGCGCTTAACCGTTTGACGCCGTGGTTTACCGTATCAGTGCTACTCTTCGTGCTATCTTACTTACCTGCTTTGTACGATGTTACCAAGAGGGGTGTATTCTTTGACTCTCCGGGATACAACGACAAAAATCCTGTGCCTATAACCAAACCTCAGAGTGCAAAAGAAGAGAAAACAAATACCGCAGAAGCCAAGTGATATGCGTTCCCTCGTGCGCCTTTTGTTTTGGGGGATCCTCCCCCTTCTTTTATTTTTTAGCTACACCTACTCTCAAGGAACAGGGATACCTCCTAACGAATCAAGAACTCTGGGGAAGCATTTACCCCACATAGAGCTAATGGACTCTTACGGAAACACTTTTGACATATATGAGCTCAAAGGAAAGCCCATAATTTTGAGTCCCATATACACGCACTGTTCTTCTGCTTGTCCCATAATAACGGATTCTCTAAAAAAAGCAATTTCCCAGCTGGGAAAACCCGGAAAGGACTTTTGGGTTATCAGTTTTTCTTTTGATCCCAAAGACACAGTTAAGGACATAAGGAAGTTTCAAGAGGAGCACCATATAGACGGCATTGGTTGGAAGGTGGTCATAGCAAAGGATAAGGAAAATCTCTTTAGACTTGTAGATGCAATAGACTTTAGGTTTATGACATTGGAAAACAGAGACTTTATCCATCCCAATCTTTTGGTGGTTATATCTCCAGATATGAGGGTGAAAAAATACCTCTACGGCGTGGTTTTCAGTCATCAAGATTTAAAAAAGGCTATGGGGAAGGAAAGCATACTTGAGATAGCAAGACCTTACGTGTTCTTTGTTGGTTTATTGGGTTTTGTATCTACCTCTCTTTACATACTTTTAAAAATCTTCAAAAGGTGATATAATAAAATATTGGTAAGGAGCCGTAGTTCAGCCCGGTCAGAACGCCGGCCTGTCAAGCCGGAGGGCGCGGGTTCAAGTCCCGTCGGCTCCGCCACTTTGCTATGAAGGAAATACTTTATAAACTGTCCAACTTTGAGAATCTCACAAAAGAAGAGATCAAGACAGCCATAAAGGATATGGTGGAGGGGAGAGCCACAGATGCACAGATAGGTGCTTTCATCATAGCCACCAAGATGAAGGGGGAAAGCGTAGAAGAGATAGAAGGTTCTGCGGAAATCTTCAGAGAGTTAGCTACCAAGGTGGTTGTTTCAAGACCGGAAGAGCTTGTGGACACTTGTGGTACCGGTGGGGACATGCAGGGAACTTTTAATGTGTCCACCATTACAGCCTTTGTGCTTGCAGGTGCGGGTGTAAGAGTAGCCAAACACGGCAACAGATCAGTATCCTCAAAAAGCGGAAGCGCAGATCTTCTGGAATATATGGGAGCAAAGATAGACCTTTCACCAGAAAAAGTGGCTGTTATGATAGAGGAGCTTGGTATAGGGTTTATGTTTGCACCCATCTTTCATCCTGCCATGAAAAGGGTTTTGGGTCCAAGGAGAGAGGTAGGTGTGCGTTCAGTGTTTAACTTGGTAGGTCCCCTCTCCAATCCAGCGGGTGCCAAGAGACAACTGCTTGGAGTTTTCTCTGAAAGGCTTGTTGATAAAATAGCTCGCGCTCTTAAAGGTCTCGGGTGTAAAAGTGCTATAGTTGTGCACGGTAAAGATGGAATAGACGAGGTCTCCATATCCTCTACCACCAAGATAGCACAGCTAAGAGAAGGTGGAGAAGTTATACTTTACGAGTTTGTACCAGAAGATGTAGGATTTAAAAGATATCCTTTAAGTTCTGTGTGCGTATCGGGTGTAGAAGAGAGCGCAAAAGTTGCTATGTCCGTTCTTAAAGGGGAGGAATCTCCCGCGTACTACATGGTGCTTTTGAATGCCATGTTTGGGCTTATAGTCTCTGGTATTACAGAAGACAAAAAAACCGCTCTGGAGAGGGCAAAGGAGTCTATACACAGTGGTAAAGCTTACGAGAAGCTCACAAGGTTCGTAGAGCTATCCCAAAAGTTATGATAAAAGTTGGGAGGGTAGCTTACCTAAACACCATTCCCCTTTTTTACAAGTGGGAAGACCAAAACATACAGCTCGTATACGGACATCCCTCTGAACTTGCGCTTATGTTAAGGAAGGGAGATATACAAGCGGGGATAGTTTCTTCGGTGGAGTATCTTGTAAACTCTCATCTTTATGACTATGTGCCTGACATTTCCATATCTTCTAAGGAATACACCTGCTCTGTGTTGCTCTTTTCCCATGTACCTATTGCGCAGGTCAAAAAGGTGTATCTTACACCCAACTCTATAACCTCAAGATATCTTAGCATATATGTGCTTGAAGAGATTTACCGCATAAAACCCATCTACACAGAAGATAGAGAATGTGCAGACTGTCTTTTGCTCATAGGTGATGAAGCATTGTTTGAGAAAAAGAGAGGTAAATTTCCCTACATTTATGACCTTGGCCATGAGTGGTACAAAAAACACAAACTGCCTTTTGTCTTTGCCCTTTTCATAGTAAGGAAAGATGCGCCTTTATGGCTTGCTCAAAGAATAGGTGAGCTGTGCAATGCATCAAAAAAGGCTTTCTTCGATGACCTTATGCAGAGAAAGATAGAGATAGAGGGTTTTGAGTGGGAAGAGCTTGTTGAGTATTTCACAAAGTGCCTTCACAACGGACTTGGAGAACAGGAGCTGACTTCCCTTGAAATTTTCATGAAGTTTTTAGATTCAAGAGGTTATACTAAGTGATGAAAGGAGGTGTAGGAATGAAGAAGGTAGCTTTATTTATGATTCCGGTGATGTTTTTGGTAAGTTGTGGACAGGTGACCTCAGAGAAGACTTATCAAGGAGCCGGTGTTGGCGCTGCAGGAGGTGCCATAGCAGGAGCACTTATAGACAAAGAGAACAGGTGGAGAGGAGCTGTTATAGGCGGTGTGCTCGGTGCGGTCTTAGGAGGAACTATAACGGAGATAGCCTCAAGGGCTGCAAGGGAAGCTGCAATAAATAACAGACCTGTGGAATACAGATCTGAAGATGGAAGAGAAAAGGTTTATGCAGAGCCAGTGGCATCGAAAGGAAACTGTAAGATAGTAAAAACCAGCTATTATCAAAATGGTAAACTCGTAAAGGTGGAAGAAAAAGAGGTTTGTCCCTGATCAGAGCATCTTACACTTGGTGTTTATGACACCAAGGTTTCCTCCTCTTTTTCTGTAAAGTATTTTAAGAGTACCTGTTTCTACATCAACAAAAGGAAGGAAGTATACGCCTGTACCTTTTAGCTCAAAAATGGCGTCCTCAAGACTCATGGGTTTTTCCACAACAAGCTCTTCCTCTATTACAGGAGGAAGTTCCCTTTCCTCAGAAGGCATCAGCCCTGCGGTTAGCATCTCTTCCTTTAGCTTTGCTCCCCTTCTTCTTATCTCGTGTCTGCGCTGTTTTAACTTTATGATCTGCCTTTCTACTTCGTCCATAACCCTATCAAGTGCAGAAAACACATCCACATCTTCTTCCCATGCGTGAACACTACCACCACCCCAAGTCTTGAGGTACATGTCTATGTCTACCCTGTAAAGAGTAGGTCTGCTATCTCCTGCAAAGTCCTTCTGCTTTGCCCTTGTGGTAGAAAGGGTGACTACCACTTCCACTTGATCCTCTTCCGCTTCCTTTAAAAACCTCGATAACCTTTCCAATTTGCCTTCTACAAAGCTTTTCATAGCGTCAGTCCATTCAATGCCCTTTCCGATAAATTCCAAGTTCATTTTCTGACCTCCTTAGTGAAATAATTATACAACGCTTGTGCTATAATAAGACATCATGGAATACGCCTTCTTTGAAGGTAAGATAGTCCCCGTAGAAAACGCAAACATAAACATAAAGACCAACTCCTTTCATTACGGAACCGCAGTGTTTGAGGGTATAAGAGCATACTGGAATGAAAAAGAACAGCAGTTATACATACTTTTCGCCCGTGAGCATTACGAAAGACTCTTGAAAAATGCAAGAGCTATGTTCATGAACCTTCCTTACACCGCAGATGAGCTTGTAGAGATCACTAAAGAAATTCTCAGAAAAAGCGAGATAAGATGGGATGTTTACATAAGACCTATAGCTTACTTTAAGGACCTTGCGCTCACCCCAAAGCTCATTGGCTTTACGCCTGATGTTGCCATATACACCTATAACTTTGGTAGGTACTTGGACACCTCAAAGGGTATAAGGGTAAAAGTTTCTTCTTGGAGGAGGAACGACGATAACTCCATACCTTCAAGGTGGAAGGTAGCGGGTGCGTATGTAAACAGCGCTCTGGCAAAAACTGAGGCTCTTCTTGGTGGATACGACGAAGCTATAATGCTCAACCAACACGGATTTATTGCGGAAGGCTCTGGGGAAAACATATTCCTCATAAGGGGTGCAAAGGCAATAACTCCATCATACTCAGAACACATACTTGAGGGTATTACAAGAAGTGCGGTCATAAAACTTCTCAAAAAGGAGCTTTTAGTAGAGGTGGAAGAAAGACCTGTTGCCAGGAGCGAACTGTATATTGCTGACGAGCTTTTTATGACTGGTACTGCTGCGGAAGTGACACCCATAATAGAGGTGGACAACAGGAAAGTAGGAAGCGGAGAGGTGGGAACTATAACAAGAGAACTCCAAGAGCTTTACTTCAATGCGGTCAGGGGAAACATAGAAAGGTATAAGGTCTGGCTTACTCCCGTTTATGAGAAGTGAAACTCTTGATGAACTAAAGCGTTTAGCAGACGAGGTTTTAAGAGTAAACAGACTATCTGGAAGTGAAGGAAACGCTACAGCTAAGAGAATTATAAAAAAGTGGCTAAAACATAGAGGCATAAGTTATTCTGAGGAGTTCTTTTATGTAGAGAGGCTCATGCCAATAGAAGCAAGTATAGAGGTAGGCAACACAGTAGTTTTGGGAGTCCCTTATGCAGGAAGTCCCAGCGGAGTTTATGAAGGTTATGTAAAAAGAGAGCCCATAGAAGGAGATATTGCTCTTCTTAGAGTATCAGAGGAAAAACGCGATCATGTAAAGAAGGCAAAGGCTTGTATCACATATCTAGATAAGGTCAACACTTACTATTACGGTAGTGTAAATGGGGAAGGAATCCCTTTTGTAAATATAAAGCTTGAGGATGTTCAGCACATAGAAGACGCCTATGTGAAGCTTACGATAAAAACTAAGAAAGAGAAGGTTCTCTGTAGCAACATAGTTTTTGACTTGGGAAGAGGACCTACTATCTACTTAGTGGCACATGTGGACACCGCGCCAGAAGTGTTTGGTTCAACAGATGGGGTAGGCTTCTTACTGCTTCTTTTTTTAGCAGATGAGCTAAAGAAAAACTTCTATCTACCTTACAGGATAAGGTTTCTCCTTACTGACGCAAAAGAGCTGGGACTTGAAGGTTCTAATTTCCATGTTAGCAAGGGTATAAAGTACGCTTACTACTGTATAAACTTAGATACCATAGGTTGGCGCAATCCTGCAGTTATATACAAAGACGCAGAAGGATACAATGGTGAGCGCATCATGGAGATGTTTTTTAAGCATCTTCAGGACATGAGAATGGACATACCTTTTGTTAGTAAAAGCTCGGCAAAAAGTGATCATATACCTTTCAAAAGGAAAGGGGTGCAGACTCTTTTTTTGAGTTCTGAACCTTTTACCATAAATCACACCCTCCATGACAACACAGAAGCTATAAACTGGGATATGGTCATTGTATGGTACGAGCTTATCTTATCCTTTTTAAGGAGGTTTCACAGACTATGAGATACCTTTTACTGTTGTTCCTTCCCCTCTTGTCTTTCGCACAAACTTTGCATCTTTTGGAGAAAAAGCTTGAAGAGACAAAAACTATCAGGGTATCCTTTGTGCAGAAGGTATCTTACTCTTGGTATCCTAAACCAGACATATCTAAAGGCTTTTTCTACGCCCAGAGAGGAGGAAAGTTCAGAATAGAGTATGAACAACCTGAGCGCATGCTTATAGTATCCGATGGTAGGAACATACTTATCTACTATCCACAGGAAAAAAGCGCCATTATAGATAGGGTGGAAAATAACAGGTCTGCAGTAATAGAAGCCCTCTTCCTTTTGTCTAAGCCCTTAAGCGAGGTTTTTGAATCAATAGGAGAGATAAAAAACGGTAGAAACACTACTTTGGTACTAAAGCCTAAACTTAGAGATGAGGAGTTTCACAGGGTTTATGTAGAGCTTGATGAAGAAAACAACATAAAGTCCATAAAGATTGAAGACAAGGAAGGAACAACCACCACTGTGGAATTTTTGAGTGTGAGCAATAATTTTTCGCCTTCAGAGGACCTATTTAAGATCAAACTACCACAGGGTGTAAAGGTTAAGAAGTTATGAAGAAACAAGCAATAGATTTTTCCATAGAAAAGGCTTCAGAAAAAGATATGCAAGAGCTTGCACGGATATATCTAGAAGGCTACAAAGGGCTTGAAGAATATTCTTACACACACATGGATGATGTACTGGCTTATTTGAACTGGCTTTTTAGAAGGGATGTAGCAGGTATATTTGTAGCAAAGCATAACGGCAGGATCGTTGGTTTTGTAGCCAGTGATGGAAACTGGTTTAGCAAAAGGGAGGGCAAAGTAGTGGGTGCCATTCATGAGATTGTCGTACTTCCAGATTACAGGAACAAGGGTGTAGGTAAGGCTCTTGTAGAGAAAGCACTAGAGTACTTCAAAAGCAGAGGTCTTGACACCGCTGAGCTGTGGGTGGGGGAAGAAAATTATCCTGCTATAAATTTTTACAGATCTCTTGGTTTTGAAAGCAAAGACAGGTTCAATTACTGGATAAGGATGGTTAAAAAGATAGATAATTAAAGCTATGGCAGGTGGGGAGCTTATAGAAGAGCTAAAAAATGCACTCCGATCGGCTCAGGAAAGTATAAAGATAGTGTCTGCTTGGATAAAGGGGGACATCCTTGAAAGTCTTCTCCAAGATATCAGAGAAGATGTGAAGGTAGAGGTCTTCCTTAGGGCTGGAGAAAGGAAAGATATGGACATTACTGACTTTAGGGTTTTTAAGGCAGTCAGAAGCGTAAAGGGGAAAATATACCTAAACCCAAGGCTTCACGCTAAGTTCCTTATAATTGATGACAGTAGGGCTTTTGTAGGTTCTGCTAACCTCACTTATGCAGGAACACAGCAAGGTAATTTTGAGGCAGTTGTTGAGATCACAGACCCTATTAAACTCAAGGAACTTCTTCTTCTTTACCAAGCGCTAAAGGATGAATCTGAAGAGATACAGCAAGATACAGTCGCATTGGTCCTCTCCTCTGAAAACTCCCTATCCTCTCACGTCTTACTCCTTGAGGACCTTCCAGAACAGTGCTTTCTCAAAACACCAACAGAAAGGGGAATCTTACTCTGTAAGCTCATCGCAGTAAAGACCCAAGGCTTAGAAGAAAGTATTCTTTGGGGAAAGACTGCAGATAAAGACTGGCTTATAGCTTTTCTGAAAGCTTGTGCTAACGAAACAGGAAACCTAAAAATAGGTGAAGTAAGGATCATGTGCGAGTATAGGAAGGTAAAAGAAGAGGAGAAAGAGAGTTATTTTGGCGTACCTTTAAAACCTTTGAAAGTGGGAACACAACTTCTGAGAGTAAAAGGTGATGATCAGGACATGCAAAAGATCATGAGCATGAACCTTTCTGGATACCCTATGGAAAAAAAGGCTTTTGTAGGAAAAATACTCAACACGGATGTTGATGTTTATGTGGATATAACGAAGGTGTCCAGTATGCACATGGCAGTAATAGGCACCACTGGAGCGGGTAAAACCACATTTATCAGAAGACTCATAGAGCACGCACAGAGCGAAGGAATTCAGTTTTTCGTTATCGATGTTTTCGGAGAGTATTACGAGAAACTAAAAGTGAACAAAGAACGCATAGAGTATGTAAAGATACCTTATACCCTTTTTCCCATTCAAGCAGAAGACCTAAAAGACATCCTTAGGGCCTACGGTATAGGCATAGAAGAAAGAACAACAGAAGAAAAAGCATTCTTCACGAACCTCAGAAAGTATCTTAAACCAGACCTTGAGCTTATTTGCTACAAAGAGATGAACTTAGAGGAACTTCTTATTTCATCAGCTCCTACCTCTTTAAAGAGCCATGTAAAGGACTTTCTAAACGCCCTTATGCGGGATTTTGGTCCTGCCTCTGTAAAAAATCAGAAAGATGTTTACTTTATGCTTCTTGAGGGGCTAAGATCAAACAAGGATATAGTGGTATTTGACTTTAAAGATGTACTCAACCTTGATGCCAGAACAAACATGGTAGGATTACTCATGAAGGAGGTTTTTATACTTTCAAGGCTTGATGGCAAAAAAAGACTTGTGATACTTGAAGAAGCTCACAACTTTGCCCCAGAAAGGGGTGCTTTAGATGTACCTTTTGGCAGAGAAAACTTGTCTTACCTAATGGCAAAAAGGATAGCTTTAGAAGGTAGGAAGTTCGGTGTTGGCCTTATAGCTATAACCCAGAGGCCAGCTAATATAAGTAAGTACATACTTTCTCAACTGAACACTCAAGCAGTTTTTAGACTTATAACCAAAAACGACCTCGATGCAGTTTCTGTATTTTTCGGAGAAGGACAGATGGAACTTCTCAGGCTCCTACCCTCCTTAAGACCCGGAACGCTCTTCCTCAGTGGTATTGCAGTCCCCTTTAGCATGCTTGTAAGTATAGAACTTTAACCTAAAGGCTTTTTGAGATTGTCTCCAATATTTAGTTCATCAAAAAACTAAAGAGGTAAGAGCGCAACCAAGGAAGTCCGCACTGATTGCCTGGATTATCACTATAGTAGCACCAGTCTATCTGTGTTGTAAGTGTGTTAGTGTCTATACAGAGTAGTCTTGATCTTTGAAGTATAAGCACCCACATTTCCTCCCTTCAAAAGGCACTTGTTAAGGGGTTTAGAGCTCGTTTAAAAGGCTTGAGGCATTGACAGGCAACGCAGTAGGCGGTTTTGAGGAACATTTTCCCTACTTCTTGACGAAATTATAAGAAAAGTTTATATTCATTATAAGTGATCTAAATCAGTAAGTGAGTATTTAGTAAAGGAGGCAAGACATGAGAGAGATGACGAGGCGAGACCTTCTAAAGGTGGGTGGTCTTTCCCTTACCGCTATTGCGAGCCCATCTTTCGCTCTTAGGGTTATGGAACCTGTGGTAAAGGTGGAGAATCCTCTGAGCAGTTATCCCAACAGGGACTGGGAGAAGTTTTACAGAGACATTTTTAAATCAGAGACAACCTTCACCTTTTTATGCGCTCCAAACGATACTCACAACTGCCTGCTGACTGCTCATGTCAAAAATGGGGTGATAACAAGGATTGAGCCCTCTTACAAGTTTGGCGAGGCAACAGACATATACGGACTGAGAGCTTCTCACCGTTGGGACCCCAGATGTTGCAACAAAGGTCTTGCTCTAATGAGGAGGTTTTACGGAGATAGAAGGGTCAAGGGTCCTATGGTTAGGAAGGGTTTTTATGAGTGGTACAAGGCAGGATTTCCAAGGGACCCAAAAACAGGTAAACCCCCAGAAAAGTATTTCCAAAGAGGAAAGGATAAGTTTATAAAGGTCACATGGGATGAGGTTGCGGACATAATAGCCAAAACTATTATAAACATAGCCTCAACTTACAGTGGTGAGGAAGGAAGAAAGAAGCTTGAGGCACAGGGACATTATCCTAAGCCCATGCTTGATGCTATGGAAGGGGCTGGAACTAGGACTCTCAAGTTCAGAGGTTCCATGCCCTTTTTAGCTGTGGTGAGGTACACATCTCCCTATAGGTTTGCTAACATGCTTGCCATCTTAGATAGTCTTATAAGGGGAGTGGAACCGGATAAAGCCATTGGAGGGAGAGGCTGGGACAATTACGCTTTTCATACGGACCTTGCACCCGGTCATCCCATGGTCACTGGTCAGCAGAACACCGAATTTGACCTATGTATGTGGGAACACTCCAGGCTCATAATCCTATGGGGTATGAACCCTTTTACTACAAAAATGCCCGACTGTCATTGGCTCACGGAAGCTAGGATAAAAGGTTCAAAGGTTATAGTCATATCCAACGACTACTCACCCACAGCCAGAGCGTCCGATGAAGTGATAGTAGTAAGAACTGGCACCGATACCGCTTTGGCTCTCTCCATAGCCTATGTGATAATGAAGGAAAAGCTTTATCAGGATAGGTATGTCAAGAGCTTTACCGACATGCCTCTTCTTGTGAGAATGGACAATGGTAAGCTCCTCAGAGCAAGAGACTTAATACCCAACTACCAACCTAAGCCCCTCAAGAAGGCTGTTGTGTTCAAGCCAGGGGATCCGCTACCACCCTTTTACAAACAGGAGAAACAGTATATACCTGCGCCAATAAGAAACGATGACATGAATGACTTTGTCGTTTGGGACACGAAGACTAACTCACCAAAGGTCATAACAAGAGATGATGTGGGAGAAGATTTCTGGAAGCTGGGTATAGATCCCGCTCTGCACGGCACTTATAAGGTAAAAACTGTTGATGGTAAGGAGGTAGAGGTAAAGCCCCTATTTCAGGTGTACCTTGAGTTCTTTGGAAAGAACTATACACCCAAACAGGCTGAGTTGATAACAGGCGTTCCTGCAAAGAAGATAGAGAAGCTTGCAAGAGAAATAGCAGCACATCCGAGAAACCTCAAACTCGCTCAGGGAATGGGTGTGAATCAATACTTGCACGGGGATCTAAAAGACAGAGCCATGTACATGATATGTGCCCTGACTGATAACATAGGACACCCTACTGGAAACATAGGATCTTACGCAGGAAACTTTAGGTTAGCTCTCTTTAACGGTGCACCTCAATACCTTGCAGAAGACCCCTTCAATGTAGAGCTTGATCCTGAAAAGCCTGCAAAGGTGAGGTTTTATTGGAAGCCTGAGTCTGCACACTATTACTCTCACGATGACCACCCACAATACATGGGGGACCACCTCATAACGGGTAAGACCCATATGCCCACGCCAACCAAGTTTGTATGGTTTGTTGATGCTAACTCAATTCTTGGAAATGCAAAATGGAAGTACAACATCATAATGAACACTCTGCCCAAAATAGAGTGCATAGTGACCAATGAGTGGTGGTGGTCGCTCACCTGCGAATACTCAGACATAGTACTTGGGGTGGATGCTTGGAACGAGAATAAGTACTGGGACATAGCGGGTTCTGTAACAAATCCTTTTGTGTATGTCTGGCCCAAGACTGGACACAGAAGGTTCTTTGACACCAAAAATGACGCTGAAGCTTTTGCCCTTGTTGCTAATAGGCTTACAGAACTTACGGGGGACGAACGCTTCAGAAACTATTGGAAGTTCGTTTTGGAAGGCAAACAGGACATTGTGTACGTGCAGAGGGTTATAAACGCATCTTCCAATCTAAGAGGATACAAGCTTGAAGATATAGCCAAAAAGGCTCACGAAGGCATTCCTTCTCTCATAATGACGAGAAGCTATCCCAAATATGTGGGAGAAGACCAAACGAGAGAAAGCAAACCTTGGTACACCAAGAGCGGAAGGCTTGAATTCTATAGGGAAGAGCCCGAGTTTATGGACGCAGGAGAAAACCTACCTGTTTACAGAGAGCCTGTGGACTCCACTCACCACGAACCCAATGTGATAGTAGCAAGGCCCCACCCCCTTCTAAGACCTAAGAAACCGGAAGATTACGGTGTTAGCTCAAAAGAGGCTCTGCTTAACACCGAGTGGAGGCAAGCCAGAAATGTACTGGTAGAGCCTGAAAAGCTACCTGGTACCAAACATCCTCTAATGGTTACCTTTGGTGCAACGCACATAGTGCATACTCCCAAGTACAGACACTCCGCTCATACTACAACGGGAGACACGGATATAACGGTGCTTCTCTTTGGACCTTTTGGAGATATATACAGACACGACAAAAGAATGCCCTTTGTCTCAGAGGCTTATATAGACATAAACCCAAAAGACCTTGAAAAGATGGGTATAAAGGACGGTGATTATGTGTGGGTGGATGCAGACCCTCAGGACAGACCCTTTGTGGGATGGCAGAAAAGGCCTGATGATTACGAGGTAGGAAGACTGCTTTTGAGAGCCAGAGCTTCCAATAACACACCGCCGGGATGCGCCAAGATATGGTTTAACATGTACGGTTCTTCTCACGGTTCTGTCAGAGGTACAAAAGAAAATCCTAATGGACTTGCCAAAAATCCCGATACTGGCTACCAATCTCTTTACAGAAAGGGTAGCCATCAGTCTGTTACGAGAGGTTGGTTCAAGGCTACATTGCAAACGGATACCCTCATAAGGAAGAACCTTATGGGTCAGATAATAGGAAAGGGCTTTGAGTTAGATGTTCACGGTCTTATTGGAGCTCCAAGGGAAGGCTTTTGTAAGATAACCAAAGCCGAAGACGGAGGTATAGGTGGTAAGGGTGCGTGGAGACCTCTAAAGCTTGGCTTTAGACCTATGAACGCCAGTCAGTCTCTTAGAAGGTATGTAAAAGGCGATTTCATAAAGTGAGGAGGTTTAGTCATGGCTAAAGGTTTTAACTGGCAACTTGGCAGGGAGATAAACTATCCCTACGAGCCGAAAAGACCCAAAAGGCAGTTTGCGGTAGTTATGGACCTAAACAAGTGCATAGCCTGTCAGACATGCACCATAGCGTGCAAAACCACATGGACTCCGGGCAGGGGTCAGGAGTACATGCTGTGGAACAATGTGGAAACTAAGCCTTGGGGCTTTTATCCTCTTGGATGGGATGTTAAACTGCTTGAGCTTCTGGATGGGGATAAAAAGACTGTATTTGACGCACCGGAAGGGGAAAGGATACTGGGTTGGAAACCTGACGATCTTGACTGGATGTATCCGAACATAGGAGAGGACGAGGTGAACGAGCCTGTAGATATAGGAACTGTCATAGAATCTTTCCCCCACCCCATATGGATGTTCTACCTTCCGAGAATTTGCAACCACTGTACTTATCCAGCATGTGTTGCAGCATGCCCAAGACAAGCCATATACAAGAGGGAGGAGGACGGTATTGTTCTTATTGACGCCGAAAGGTGCGAAGGTTATCAGGAGTGTGTTAAAGCATGCCCTTACAAGAAGACCATGTTTAACTTCGTAGCGAGGATCTCCCAAAAGTGCATAGGTTGTTTTCCTCGCGTGGAGGAAGGCTTACAGCCTCAGTGTGTGATAACCTGTATAGGTAAGATAAGGCTCATGGGTTTTATAAACCCACCAGAAGGAGCAAGGCAGGAGAATCCCATAGATTTCCTCGTGCACATAAAGAAGGTTGCTCTTCCCCTCTACCCACAGACAGGACTTGAGCCCAATGTTTACTACATACCTCCCATCAATGTACCCTTAAGGTTCTTAAGGCAGATGTTTGGACAGGGAGCAGAGCATGCGGTGAAGACATATATGGCTATGAGAGAAGGAAAAGAGCCTGAGCTTCAGGCGGTATTGCACCTCTTTGGTTCAACACCGTACATACCTCATTCCTTTGCTGTAGGACCCAATGAGGTAATAGCTTACGACGAGAAAGGAAAGGAAATAGTAAGGGTTCCTCTTGTTGAGCCCCTTCAGTACAGACCGCATAAAGATGAAAAGCTTGATGTTGTTAGACAGGACATACCCTAAGGGAGGTTTAACCATGAGGACATTAAAAATCCTTCTTTTTGGTATTGCATTCCTTGGCTTTGCTTCAGCTCAAGAGCTTCTTTCAAAAAGAGTTCAGGAAGTACCCACAGATCCCTTCAGCAAAGTTTGGGATAACGCACCCGCAGTGGAAGTATCTCTTTCTGGTCAGGCGGTTACCACACCTATGGAGTTAAAACCTTCTGTTAATAAGATAACGGTTAAAAGCGTCAACGACGGCAAGTACATAGCCTTTTTGCTGGTATGGGAAGACAAGACAAAGGATAGCTTCCATCTTGTAGGTAAGTTTTCCGACGCTGTAGCGGTGCAGATACCTTACAAGCCTTCCCCAGACACACCTGTGACCATGGGCGACAAAGGACAAAGAGTTCTCATACTACACTGGACTGCTGCAAGACAGGAAAACATAGACCACGGTTATACAGATGTTCCAAAGGTGTATCCCAATTTTACTTACGACTGGTATCCTCATGCAATGCCTCCTTATAGATATCCGGAAGACTGGGCTAATCAGTACGCACTAAACTACATAGGTGGGGAAAAGGTCTTTAGGAAGAACACCCTGAAAACACCTGTAAGAGAAGTGGTTGCGGAAGGTTATGGCTCTTCAACATGGAAGGATGTTCAAGGTGCAGAAGGTAAGGGTGTTTACAAGGACGGTAAGTGGTATGTGGTTATAAAAAGAGCCTTTATTGAGGAAAACACGAGCAACCCAGAATGGGGACCTGGTAAAGAAACCTTTATAACCTTTGCAGTCTGGGACGGTTCCAACGGAGAAGTGGGAGCAAGGAAGTCTTTAAGCTATTCGTGGATACCTTTAAAGATAGAGGGTAGATGACAATGAGTGTATTGCACAGAGCTTACATTTATCAGTTTCTTTCTTTAGCCTTTTTTTATCCACAAAAGGAGCTCCTTGAGGAGCTTGAGGAGGGGTTGCACGACCTCTCCCTTTCCTTTAAGACACTCCAGATGCAGGTAGATCTTGAACCTTTCAAAAAGGCTATCGCGGAAGCGAAAGAAAGGGTTATTGATCTGCAAGGTGAATGGAATGCTCTTTTTTCAACAACCCTCAAAGCACCAGCCAATGAGACCGCTTATGAACTGGAAAAGGCGGGAAGAAAGGCGGTGGAGCTTGCGGACATAGAAGGTTTTTACAAAGCTTTCGGTTTAGAGGTAAAGTCTCCTTACGAACCTGATAGCATAGTTGCAGAGCTTGAGTTTACTGCTTTCCTGCTGAGAGGTAAGATGTGGGCTGAACAACAGGGAAACGCTGAAGCTCAAGAGGTTTATGAGAACGCCTTTAGGTCCTTCTTTAGGGATCATTTGGGGAGGTGGTACAGGATATTCACCGATCTTCTGAAGGAACACTCAGAAGAGAACTACTATAGACATTTGGGAGAGCTTCTGAAAAGTTTTCTGGACAAGGAGAGGGAAGGAATAGAAGGTATAGTAGACCTTAAAGAATACAGAAAGGAGGTTCTTGAAGGAGTTAGCTGGAAGTGTGGTACTTAAGGATCCATTAGCTTTATATCATACACAAGAATACCTCTTTTCATGTAAGGTATTTTTTTTAGCACCTTCCCTGATGGATCTATTACCGCTGTGTCTCCTGAGTTATTCACCCAAAGGACGAACTTGGCGTTCTCTAAGGCTCTTACTCTTGCCCAAGTGAAGTGTTGGTGCGTGCAGTCGCTGTTGTTAAACCACCCGTCGTTAGTGAGAACCACTATAAGGTTTGCCTCTTTTGACAGTTTTCTCACCAAGTCCCAGTAAGCTACTTCAAAGCAGATGGGTGTAGCCAGTCTTATGTTCCTGTAAGTTATAGGTTTCCAAGTTTTACCGGGTGTGTAGTCTATACCTGCTATTGCGGAAAAGACATCCTTTAAGAAAGCAAAAGGAAAGGGCACATACTCACCAATAGGAAGAAGCCTTATCTTGTCATAGTAGCCTACTAATTGACCGTCCTTTATTAGATAGGCAGAATTATAAGGCTTTAGACCTTCTCTTATGTCTATGAGGCCTACTAACAGAGGTGCTTGAAAGCTAAGTTCAAAAAACTCATTCCTGTCTTTGTCAAATTCATCGGAAAAAAAGAAAGGAAAGGCGGATTCTGGAAGCACTACAAGGTCTGGCTTTTCTTTCAGAGCGGACCTGACCAAGGAAAGTATCTCTTTTGTGTGTTTTCTAAACTCTTTTTCGGTGAGCTTGTCTTCCTGAGGTATTGCTGTTTGTACTAGAGCTACTTTTATGGAAACTGCGGAACTAAGTTCTTTCAAAAGTGTGTGCTTAGCATACAAACCCGTCAAAAAAACGAGCATCAGCAAAAAAAGTAGTGGTACTACTTTTCTTTTGAAGAGGAAGTAAGCCACATACCACATAAGGAGGCTCTCACCGTAAACGGTAAAAAAACGCAGTGAATACTTTGCAATGGGGATGTAAGTGGATATTTCACCTAATACAAGCCAAGGAAAGCCACCGTAAGGCAGATAAGACCTTATCACCTCAAAGAGAGAATAAAAAAGGGGTAAGGTCCATAAGCTATGGCTTAGCTTTTTCCATAACATTAGAGGTAGGTTCATTTGGTAAAAGGTGAGAAAAAGGGCAAAGATGGAAAACAAAGCGTAAGCCAAAAAGGGATTAACACCTCCATACTGTATGCTGGCTATGTTGACACATTCTAAAGATATGAAGAAGAAGGTAAAGCCTGCTAAAAAGTAATGTCTGTGATTGGGGTTTGCCAAAAGCATTAAAAGTGCTGGGAAGATCAAAAACCAAAGCTCGTAGCGAGAAAAGGGAAGATAAAGCAAAACTCCGTTAAGTATTGCAAGGATAAACACTCTCATTTTTGAGGAAGAAGTCTGTAAGCTCTTAACCTGTTTTTTTCCACTACGCCTACCCCTATGAAAGTATCACCTTCGTAGAGTCTCACAAAGAGCTTTTCCTTAGTATAAGAGGGTAATGTTATGAACATGCCTTTTCTTATTTTATCCGCATTCTTAAAGTCAAGCTCAACCGCAGGCATAAAATCAAGGGCAGACCATATGGGTATTGCTATTCCTTGTAGATCTGTGAGTGTCATAAGTCTTTCATAACTTATGGCTTTACTTACATCAAAGGGACCTATCTTTGTCCTTCTTAGGTCTTCCACATAGGCACCACAACCGAGCCTTAGTCCTATGTCGTGTACAAGGCTTCTTATGTAAGTTCCAGAAGATACGCAAAATAGAAACCTCACCTGAGGTATTTGGCATTCTAACATTTGCGCATTAAAGATCTCCACTTCCACAGGTTTTAAAGGTACAGATAAACCTTTTCTTGCAAGCTCATAAGCTCTTCTGCCTTCTACCCTTTTTGCAGAATAAGGCGGTGGTGCTTGGCTTATCCTTCCTATAAAGCTCTTGAGCACGCTATGAATGTCCTGACAGGTAATATCCACTTCTCTTTTTTCTACTACTGTGCCTTCCGCATCGTATGTATCTCTTATCTCTCCGAGCCTTGCTGTAGCCAAGTATTCCTTGGGAAGTTTGGTAAAGAACTCAGCGTACCTTGTTGCTGTATCAAGAAGAAGGATGAGCAATCCTGTAGCTATAGGGTCAAGGGTGCCTGTGTGTCCCACCTTGACTTTGAACCTTCTTTTTACATCTTCTACCACTTGGAAGGAGGTCAAGCCTTTGGGTTTGTCCACCAAAAGCACGGAAGGGAACATTAGCTTAAGAAGTCTTTCAGGTGTTTCTTTATAGCCATGTTTCTAAGTTTTCTAAGCGCCCTCGTTTCTAACTGTCTGACTCTTTCTCTTGATATGTTGAGTATGTCCCCTATCTCCCTGAGGGTTCTTGGCTCTTCGCCTCTTAGTCCAAACCGTAGCTCTATAACTCTCCTTTCTTTTTCTGGAAGTCTGTCTAACATGTCTTCTATTTCTTTCTCAAGTACTTCGGTGATGATCCTTTCCTCTACATCTGCGGTTCCGTGCTGGCTTAAAAAATCAACAAAGAATGTATCCTCGTTTTCACCTACGGGCGCATCCAAAGACAGAGGTATCCTGCACACTTGCATACACTTTTCTACCTCTTCAGGACTTATTTTTAAACCTTCTTTCTTGAGTCTTTCTTCTACCTCTTCTTTTGTAGGTTTTCTTCCCAACTCTCTCTCAAGCTCCTTAGATATGACCTCTCTTGAGTATTCCTCCGCCACCTCCTCTGCTGTTGGCTCTCTCTCAAGCTCTCTAAAGAGTTTGCTGTATATACTGCCTATCCTGTTTATCACATGAGCTTGCTTGAGGGGTATTCTCACAGCACCAGTTTGTTGGGATAGCGCTTGCATAATAGCCTGTCTTATCCACCATACCGCGTAGGATATAAACTTCACACCTCTGTCTGGGTCAAACCTCTTTGCCGCTTCTATAAGACCGTGATTTCCTGCCGCTATGAGCTCAGAAAGGGGAAGTCCATATCCCAAATACTGTTTTGCTATGTTTATAACGAACCTGAGGTTAGACTCCACGAGCTTTTTAAAAGCCTCCTGATCGCCTTCCTTAGCACGCTTGGCAATCTCTTTCTCTTCCTCCGGCGTCAGGAGGGGTATTTTGGCTACCTTCTTAAGGTACTGATTTATTAGCTCCTGCTCTGTATCGGGTATCATGGTTCTACCTCAAACTAAGCACAATATAAAGGTTTGTATCTCCTCTTCTTATGAGAAGCAGTACCTTGTCCCTTCCTGCCTTTCTGGCACTTTCTATGGCTTGAGTGAACTCCGCTCTGTTGGCAACCGCTCTGTTGTTAACGCTCATTATAATATCTCCGGGTCTTATACCACTTTGGTACGCAAGACTTCCAGGCATTACACCGCTTACATACACACCTTTTACGCCTAAGCGCCTCTCCTCATCGGGTGTAAGGTCTCTGAGCAGAAGTCCCACATCTTGAGCGGATGGTCCTGCCTGAGAAATTTTAGTCTCTTCGGGCATAGCTTCCACTTTTACCTTTATGTTTTCTTCTTTGCTGTTCCTTATTACTGTCAGAGTTATCTCTTTACCGGGTGGAGTTCTCATAACCCTGAGCTGAAGGTCTCTCACACTGCTTACCTTTTCCCCATCTATGGCTATCACTACATCTCCTACCTTCAGTCCTGCTTTTTCTGCAGGGCTTGATGGCATCACTTGAGCTATGATAACACCTTCCTTTACTCCAACTGCTTCTGCCATATCTGGTGTGACTTCCTGTATAACCACACCAAGCCAACCTCTTATAACCTTACCTTTGGCTATGAGCTGATCCGCTACCCATTTAGCTAAGTTTATGGGAATGGCAAAACCAAGCCCTTGCCCTTCTGCAACTATCGCTGTGTTGATACCTATAACTTCACCCCTTATGTTCACAAGAGGTCCTCCCGAGTTTCCCGGATTTATGGGTGCGTCCGTCTGTATGAAGCTCTCATACTGAGTGACGCCTATAGACCTTTTAAGCGCGGATATGACACCCATAGTGACAGTTCTTTCAAGTCCGTAAGGGTTGCCTATGGCTATAACTAACTGTCCTACTTTTAGTTTGTCAGAGTCTCCTAATCTTGCCACCCTCTGCTCTGGATCTTTTATATCCTTTGCATCAACTTCTACCACCGCTATATCCGTTTTGGGGTCTGTTCCTACTATCCTGCCTTTCTTTTCTGTGTGCTCGTCAAACCTGACCTTTATAGCCTTTGCGTTTTGCACCACATGATTGTTGGTGAGTATGTAAAACTTTCCGTTTTTGTAGTCAATGATGACGCCAGAACCCAGGGATCTTCTTTCTTGCGGTGGAACAGGAATAGGAAAAGGGAAAGGAAAGTCTTCACCAAAAGGATTTTGCATCTGGACTTCCTGAGTGGCAAATATGGTAACCACGGAAGGTGAAACCTTATCCACTATTTGGGTGAGCTCGTTCTCAAACTGGGCAAGCACATCGCTCTTTACTAACGGAGCTCTCTGGACTTCCTCCTGTACTTTTTGAGCTTTACAGCCAGTGAATATAAGGAAGGAAAGCAAAACTAAGGATGAAAGGAAGAACATTTTTAACCTCCTCATGCTTTTACCTCACAGGACAAGAATAACACAGTGAAGAGGGGCATGTCAATACGAGATATCATATCCTCTATCCTCTTTTTTGACATTATAACACCTCCTGTTGAAGGGTTAAAGGAGCTACCCGTGTAGTGGAAGAACCTAACCAAGTCCCAACCTTTGAAAGGAATTTCCATGTCTTGTGTAAAGTGATCCAACACTTTGCAACCTCCCGCCATCAGGATACCAAGAACCTCCTCTTTCTGTGGAAAGGGAAAACCTAATTCTTTTAAACTTCCCTCTATGGGGATAGCTAAAAGTAGTTGTCTTTTACAAACTCTTATTAGCTCAGGAAGGCTTTTCTTTATGTCCGTCCAGTGAAGGGAGAAGTTGCTCACCACAAGATCAAACTGTTTGTCTTTGAAAGGCAAATACTCCGCATTTCCCAAAACTACCCTTCCAAACCTCTCTTTGTATACCTTTGCCATACCCTTTGATATGTCAACTCCTACTACCCTTTCCAAACCTCTGCTGGCAAAGCCTGTACCACACCCCACATCTAAGGCAGGCCCACAAACCCTTTTCATATTAAGAAGTATCTCGGCACTCTTTTTCTGTGGCAAAGCCCACCTCTCATAAGTATCAAAAGCTCTTGAGAACCTCAAGGATAAGATGCTCATAACCTTTCGGAAAATGTCCTCCTTGGAAGGTAATAAATTTAGACTTTTTAATAAGATTGTAAAGGCTCAGCCCAGCTTTTAATGGGACTATGTTATCCCAAACACCATGAATTATCACAGTTTTTTGTTTTATATACGGCAGAAGGTAAGTCAAATCCAAGTTTATATAGTCCTCAAGCATTCTGTAAGCCACTTGAAAGTCAAGTTTGTCTTCAAATTCTTCTGAGTAGGCTACCTTCCTAAATTCTCTTAAGAAACTCTCTCCTTCTTTTCTTAGCCTTAAAAGAAAAGCCCTTATGTTTTTCTCGCTCCAGCACAATCTAAAATGGGGAGCTGTGCCTATAAGAATGAGCCCTTGAACCTTTTGCGGGAACATAAAAGCTGTCAAAAGAGCCAAACTGCCACCCATAGACCACCCAAGAAGCACAGATTTGTTGGGAATCCTCAGCCCTATGTCTTTAGCCATATCCCTAAAGTTTTTGTAAAGGAGCTTTGAACTTCCGTGAGCGGGAAGGTCTATGCTTAAGCACCCAAGACCTCTAAAGATCTTTGAAGAAAACCCCCAACCGTGAAGGCAGAAAAGCTTACTCAAAGACCCTCACTATTCTGTAGTAGGTGTCTCTCTGTGCGGGAACAAAACCTGCAGACCTTATGGCAGAAACCATATCCTCCACCTTTGGAATGTTTACCTTATAGGATGTGGAAGATATGACATTTTCCTCTATCATAACACTTCCCATGTCGTTTGCACCAAAGTGCAGTCCCACCATACCCACATGCATAGTTTGTGTCACATGAGAGCTCTGAATGTTTTTGAAGTTATCAAGATATATGCGTGAAAGGGCAAGGACTTTAAGGTAATACACAGTGGAGGTTTCCTCTATGTGGTCAAGCTGAGTGTTTCCTTTCTTGAAAGTCCAAGGTATAAAGGCTGTAAAGCCTCCCGTCTCGTCTTGCAAGCGCCTTACTCTTTCAAGATGTTCTACTATGTGGTGTGGTTTTTCTATGTGTCCAAACATCATGGTAGCGGTTGAAGTCATGCCAAGCTCGTGAGCGGTTCTGTGCACTTCTTCCCACTGCTCTACTGTACACTTTCCCGGACTTAAAAAACTTCTCACTTCTTGAGAGAGCACTTCCGCACCACCACCGGGTAAAGAGTCAAGTCCTGCATTTTTCAGCCTTTCAAGAACTTGTTTTATGCTTATACCTTCTAACTTAGAGAGATAAACTATTTCTGGTGCGGAGAAGGAGTGCACTTGAATTTGAGGGAAGCGCTCTTTTATAGAGGATATGAGGTCTTCGTAATACTCTAAAGGGAGGTCTGGGTTTAACCCTCCTTGCATTAGAAGGGTTGTACCGCCCCAATCTACAAGCTCTTGAACCTTACGAAGGATCTCTTCTTTGCTGAGCACATACCCCTCAGGTGAGCCTACCTTTCTCTGAAAGGCACAGAACTTACAGCCTGCCACACAGATGTTAGTATAATTGACATTCCTGTCTATTACGAAGGTGACTATATCCTCAGGATGTAAGTTTTTTCTGATCTCGTTTGCCAAAAAACCCAAAAGGGTTAGGTCCGCTCCCTCCATAAGCAAAAGGGCTTCGTCAGGGCTTATCCTTCTTCTGTCAAGTGCTTTCTCCTTTATGTAATCAAGGCTGTTAGTTCTCATTCCAAAAGCCTCCGTTTAAATAATATAAACCTAAAGACATCCTGATCCTACCATTATCTTAAAAGACTGTCCGTGAGGTGGTTGAAGGTTAGATGTTTGCACCTGAAGATCCTTGCATTTATTCTGAATAGTTTGAATAAGCGCAGGAGCAGAAGGTGTATAGCCTTCTACAGTTATGCTTTTTCGGTCATAACTTACACTTAGTATCTTGGTCTTGGGTGGAAGCATTTCAACGAAATTCGCAAAAGACACTACAAAACCCTTGCTTTTGAGTACATTCAGGACGGCATTTTTCGTATCTATCTCCTTGCGCTTTATTTCGTACCTTTCAGCGAGGGGTTTTAACTTTTCTATCTCCTCCTGGGTCTTTTGTAGCTTGCTCTTGAGTTGATAAATATCCTTTGCCATCATACCTACTGCCAAAAGTATAAAAAAAATACCTGCAATCAGAAGGCGAGTGGACTTCCTACTTAGCTTTACAGGAAGAAACCTGCGTTTGTCATAAAAAACAGGATCTATGGGCTTATTTTCCAAAAGCGCCTCCATAGCAAGACACGAAGCGCTGTGGATATCTTCTACTGTATAACTACCGTTTTCTACGCTTTCCGTAAGTATGCTGTCTATAAGCTTACCGTCTTTTATAACTATCCTTTCGTAAAGTGTATCACCAAGCTTTCTGTAAAAAATCCCAGTTTTTTCCCCTACATAAAGTGCTGGGGAAGGCACTACAAACTTAAGATTAGGGAAGCTCATAAGCTCTTCAAAAAGGGATTGTGGCACCGCGAACACTAAGCATTCTATATTATCTTTTTCCCTACTTGTAGTCAAGACGCTCACTTTCAAAGGGACCTTTGTAGGGAATAAGTCTTCAATGTTGAGCATAACTGTTTCCAAAAGGTCATCTACCGCCTGAGCAGGAAAAAGGTATTTGCGCACCAAAAGTATGTCTCTTCCTACTGCTATACCAAGTTTTTTGTTTTTGGAAAACTCCCTTAGTTGGTCAAGACTTTCAAAGCTTAGCTTCCCTTCCTGTGAACATACATAAATTCCTCTTTGAGTTATCTCTACACCAACAGCTTTCTTTTTAAAATTCATATCTCAAAGTCTTTCAAATACTTGGCTCTTGCTGGATGCCTGAGTTTTCTTATGGCTTTTGTCTCTATCTGCCTTATCCTCTCTCTGGTGACATTAAACATCTTGCCTACCTGCTCTAAGGTGTATTCTGTGCCGTCAACAAGTCCATACCTGTACATAAGTATTTCCTTTTCCTTTTCTCCCAAGGTGTTAAGAACTTTTATAAGCTGTTCTCTGAGGAGCTTCCTTGAAACCTGTTCTTCAGGTGATGGAACGCTTTTGTCCTCTATGAAGTCTCTTAGGTGGGTCTCTTCGTCATCTCCTATAGGTGTCTCAAGGGATATGGGTTCTTGGGAAGTTCTCATGACTTTTCTTGCTTTTTCTACTGATATGCCTAAGTATTTTGCTATTTCCTCTGGGAAAGGTTCACGCCCAAGTTCTTGAAAGAGTTTTTTGTGTGCCTTTGTTATGTCATTAATGGTCTCTATCATGTGTACGGGTATCCTTATGGTTCTTGCTTGGTCTGCTATAGCTCTTGTTATAGCTTGTCTTATCCACCAAGTGGCATAGGTAGAGAACTTATAACCTTTCCTGTAGTCGTACTTATCTACCGCCTTCATAAGCCCTATGTTGCCTTCTTGTATGAGGTCTAAAAAGTGCAGGCCCCTGTTGACATACTTTTTGGCTATGGATACCACAAGCCTTAGGTTGCACTTGACCATAACCTGTTTTGCTTTGGTTACTTTGGTTCTGCCCTCTTTTATAATGTGCATGACCCTGTCTAACTCTTCAGGAAGGACCCCTAACTCTTTTCTTAACTCTTTTACTTCCTTTTCAAGGCTTAGGTATTCACTTTTCAAAACTTGAAACTTGGCAAAGCCGTATCCTGCCCTTTCTGCTTTGAGCTGTAAGTCTTTGTTATAATCATAAAACTTTATGAGCTCTTCCACATCTGGGTGTATGCTCTCTAATTTTTGCTTTCTAATCTCGTACTCTTTTAATTTTTTTGTGTACCTTTTGTAAAGGTTCAAAAGCTCGTCCGCTACCTTTTCAAACTTTGAGTATTTTAGTTTCATGTCCTTTAGTACTCTGTTCATCTTGGCGTGCTTTTCAAGATATGCCCTTTTATACTCTGGTGTTCTGTATTTGAGGTATAGCTCCCTCCAAGTTATGGCTTCTTTGTAAGCCTTGGCGAGCTCAAGTCCCTTTTCAATAAAGTATCTTTCAAGGTGCTCGTGGCTCTCTTCGTACTCTTCCACCGTTTTACTGTCATCCATTGTATCCATAAGGTCTGTAGCTTTAATCTTTCCGTTGCAGACATTTCCCCACTCCCTGAGCACCCTGTCTATGAGGAAGGAAGTCCTCAAAAGGCCTCGCCTCATGATCTTCCTGCCTATTTCTATCTGTTTTGCGTACATGATCTCCTCTTCCCTTTTGAGTAGAGGTATCCTTCCCATTTCTCTTAGATAAAGCTTTACTGGATCGCCGTCTCTGGCACTGAGAAGGAGGTTGTCCGCTGATACGGTGAGCTCATCACCACCCTCTATCTCTTCTGTGAGTTCCTCGCTTTCTACTATCCTTACGCCCCTTTCCTGAAGGAAGTCCATGATCTCTTCGTATATCTCTGGGTCTGCAACCTCATCTCCTAAAGCGTCGTTGATCTCATCGTAGGTCACATAACCTTTCTCGCCAAGCTCCATGAGCTTCTTTATGTTTTCTTTACTCAGCATGCCTTACCTCCTTCATTAAACTTTATATAATATAGGCTTTTTAGACTTTCTTACAACACTAAAAGTCCGTCCTTCATCTGCAGTATCCTGTTTGCTTTTTTTGCCAGCTCAAGTTCGTGGGTAACCATAACCACAGTTGTACCAGACCTGTTTATCTCCTGTAGTATCTGCATGACAATTGCGGTGTTTTTGCTATCTAAGTTGCCTGTAGGTTCATCTGCTAATATTACTTCTGGATTGTTGGCTAAGGCTCTGGCTATGGCTGTTCTTTGCATCTCCCCTCCTGATACTTGGTAAATTTTTCTCTTCTCCTTACCCCCAAGCCCTAAACTTTTAAGAAGCTCACGAGCTCTTTCTTCTGCTTGCGGTCTTTGTATGCCCTTCTTTAACATTGGGATCATGACGTTCTCAAGCAAAGTAAATTCAGGAAGCAAGTAATGAAACTGAAAAACAAAGCCTATACTTTCGTTCCTTATTCTGGAGACCATCTGGGAATCCATAGAACTAACTTGTTGTCCCTTGAAAAACACTTCGCCCTCTGTAGGAAAATCAAGAAGTCCCATTATGTAGAGCAAGGAGCTTTTCCCAGAACCAGAAGCGCCTATAATCGCTAAGAATTCTCCTTTATGGACCTTCAGGTCAATACCTTTTAGTATTTCTTCACTGCCTACTCTCTTTTTTACATTAATAAGCTCTATCAGAACCATCAGCCACTTCTGAATATATCCACAGGGTTTAGCCTACTCGCTCTGTAAGATGGATAGAAACTTGCAAAAAAGGAAAAAAACATAGAGAAGATAAAGGCATACAGGTAATATATGGGTCTTCTGTCTAATATGAAGCCTTTAGTTCTTATAAGTCCTTCTACATCAAGCTTCACCGAAGAAAGATACTCCTGAAGAGCATAACCCAAAATAAAACCCAATATGGCTCCAAAGAACCCTATGGCTAATCCTTGTGCGAGAAACATGAAAAGTATGTCTCTTCTACTGTATCCCATTGCCATAAGTATAGCTATGTCCTTTTTCTTTTCTAAGACGGTCATCATAATAATGTTGAAAATACCAAAGGCGGAAACGGTCAGTATGGCAAACACTATCATGTATGTTATGAGGTTCTGTATTTTGAATATCTGAAGGAAGTTTATATAAGCTCTCTGCCAACTCTCCACATCGTACCTGAGATTTTTCTGAAGGTCTAAGGCTATCTTCTGGGCTTTGTTTACATCCTTTACTTTTATCACTATTTCATTCACTTCGTCAGGTCTGTCTGTGAGGGCTTGCAAAGTTTTTATGTGCATGTAAACTCTACTGTTATCTATGTTAGTTATGCCTGAGTTAAAAAAGTCTTCTATCTTGAGCAAAGCTGTGCGACCGTTTGCCAAAGAGAGGATCACCTTCTTACCTGTGTCCTTTATACCCAAGTCCTTAGCTACCAGCTTACCAACTATTAAAGCGTCTTTGTTTGTCTTTAGTTTTTCTATTCTCTTGTTTTCAAGAAACCTGTTTATCACAGATGCCTTTGGTTCCATGTCAGGGTCTATGCCTATGAGTGTAACAGGTTTTTCTTTAACACCGTACTTGAGAATACCTCTTGCTACAAGGTGTACCGCTACACCGGCAATGTCTTCCCTTCTCTGTACTTCTTTGATTATGTCCCTCCAACCTACGATCCTGTCCTTCTCTTTTGGTTTGTTGCCGTAAACTTCCCATATGTTATCCTGCTTAGCTTTCTTTACTATTCTGTCTTCTTCCTCATACTCTTTTGGTTTTATACTTATGTGAGCTTCCAAGTCTATGACTTGCTGGATAAAGTAGTTCTGAAAGCCAAACATGAGAGAACTCATAACTATTAACGCACAGACCCCAATAGCAACACCTGCTACGGAAACAAGGGTCTGCCTTTTTCTCTCAAGAAGGAGCTTGTAAGCTATGAAGAGCGTGTGATTCATTCTACAATCACCTTATCACCTTTCTTTAAACCTTCAATTATTTCAATGTATCCATCTACCTGACTCCCAACCTTGACGGGCACTTTGACCTTTCTAACCCTTTCGTACTTATAAACATATCCGTCTTTGTAAGCGGAGATGGGTATGACCAGAGCTTTTTTCTCCTCCACCAGTATGTTTGCCTCCACGGTGGCACCTGCTGGAACTTCTGCAGGCAGCGGAGCACTTGCTCTTACCTCAAGGGTTTTTTTGTTCCTGTCAAGTTCCTCCTTTACAAGCTTTACAGTCCCTTCAAACACCTTATCTGGGTAAATGTCAAGAGAAAGAAACACTTTCATACCTCTCTTTATCATGGAAGCGTATTCCTCGTCTACATTAAGAACTACCTCTTTATCTTTCTCATTTCCTATGCTGAAAAGCTTGTTATCACTCATATAATTTACATAGTCCCCTACTTCCACATATCTGTTAAGCACTATACCATCAACAGGACTTCTTATGTAATACCTTTCTATCTCCCTTTTTATCTTCTCTTTGTTTGCGTAAAGGGTTTTCTCTTCTGACTTAAGGGAAGTTATGGCATCCTCATATACAGCGAGCGCTCGCTGGTACTCACTTTTGGCGTTTTCGTAAGATCTTTTTGCCTCTTCGTACTGCTCCTTTGGTATGAGTCCCCTTTCTGAAAGGTTTTTTCTTCTTTCAAGATACCTTTGGGCTTGTTCCATATTTCTTTTAGTTATATCCACCTGCTCCTGCAAGCTCTTTCTGTAGTCTGAATCCTCTCTGAGTCTTTCTCTGACGAGCTTTAACCTTTCCTCAGCTTCTTTGAGTGAAGCAAGCACTGGTCCTGGATCAATAACGGCGAGTATCTGTCCTTTCTTCACTTTGTCCCCTTCTTTTACCCTAATCTCCTGTATGTATCCAGACACCTCGGATTTTACCACTACATAATTCACGGGCTTTACATAGCCAGAAGCGTAAACTACTTTCTTTATAGGTCTTTCTTCTACCACAAAAACCTTTACTTTGTTGCTTTTGTAAAAAACCACCAAAAGAGCACCAACTGTGAGTAAAACCCCTAATGGGAAAAACAGTTTTTTCATAGGCTAACTTTTTTTCATGTTATATTATATCCCTATGCTCTCTACAGACCTTTAGACTATCTCAAACCTTCCCAAAGAACCATGTTTTAAAAACATCTCTATACACTCAACTGTACATTTTCTTATATTATTCACTGCCTCTTTTGTGTAATAAGCTATATGAGGAGTGATTATAACATTATCTAAGGTTGAAAGCTTGATTATCTTCAGGTTTTTATCTGAAGCTAAACCCCTTTCGTAAGATTTGAGTATTAGGAATTCTTCGTCTTCAAAAACATCTAAGCCAGCTCCCCCAAGCCTACCTTGCATAAGAGCTTCGTAAAGAGCATCCGTATCTACCACCTTGCCCCTTGAGGTATTTATAAGTATGGCACCTTCTTTCATCAACTTTATCCTTTCACCGTTTATCATGTGATGGGTCTGTGGTGTGTAAGGTATGTGTAAAGAGATAATGTCGCTCTCTCTTAAAACCTTTTCAAGGTCTGTGTAATTCACACCTAAGGTTTTAAGCTCTGTGTTCTCAACTACATCATAAGCCAAAACTCTGGAACCTAAGAGATGTAGTATCTTTGCAGTCCAGCTACCTATCCTTCCTGTTCCTATAACTCCAACTGTCAGATCCGCAAAGGTCTGTGCCTCAAGCTCATTATCCTGAGAGAAGTTCAGGTTTCTAATTCTCTTTTCTATCTTTTTGAACTTTCTGACGAGAGCAAACATCATAGCTATTGCGTGTTCTGCCACAGACCTTGGGGAGTAAGCGGGCATGTGGGCTACTTTTATACCCTTTGATTTACAGTAATCAAGGTCTATGTGATCATAACCAACAGAACGCGTAACTATTAGTTTTAACCTTTTGAATGCCTCCAATCTATCCCTGTTTAGTTTGTCAAAGACAAATACGCACAGTATGTCTGCATCCTCCACTTCACTTAGGTTTATAAGGTCCAAATGCTTATCGTAAAAGACAAGCTGGTATTCCTTCAAATGATTTGCATAGTAATCTACATCTTCTTTTCCTACTTCTGTGAAAACTATTTTCATAACTAATATGATATACTAATCTTTATGCTCTCTATAGACCTATCGGGAAAAAAAGCACTCATCACAGGTTCCACAAGGGGTATAGGCAGGGCAATAGCAGAGTACCTTGCATCAGCAGGTGCAAGTATTGTGATCACAGGAAGAGACAGATCAAGAGCTCAGGAGATCGCTAAAGAGCTTTCTGATAAGTACTCAGTTCCTACTTTTGGCACAAGCATCAACTTGGAAGACCCAAATTCTGTAAGAGCGTGCTGTGAAGAGATACAAAGTAAGGTGGGGGATATAGACATACTTGTGAATAACGCAGGCATAACCAAGGACAAACTTTTTTTAAGAATGTCCTTAGAAGATTGGGAAGAGGTATTAAAGGTGAACCTAACAGGCACTTTCTTGATAACATCTTTTTTTGTAAAGGATATGGTCAAAAAAAGGTGGGGCAGAATAATAAATGTATCTTCCGTGGTTGGTTTTACAGGGAATGCGGGGCAAGTCAACTACTCCACTACAAAAGCGGGTCTTGTGGGTTTTACCAAAAGCTTGGCAAAGGAGCTCGCAAGCAGGAACATAACGGTTAATGCGGTAGCACCGGGCTTTATAGAAACTGATATGACTTCCCTACTTCCAGAAGACCTAAAGCAGGAATATCTGAAGGGAATACCTCTTGGTAGGTTTGGTAAACCCGAGGATGTAGCTGGTGCGGTGCTTTTTCTGTGCTCCCCTTTAGCTGACTACATAACTGGAGAGGTCATACACGTAAATGGTGGCATGTACTAAGAGATGAAGCTCTTCATAGTGGAGTCTCCAACAAAAGCCAAGTCCATATCTAAGTATTTGGGAAAAGATTGGATAGTTAAGGCAACACTGGGACACATAAAAGACCTTCCAGAAAGATCCTTGGGGGTAGACCCAAAGACCTTAGAACCTAAGTATGTGTGGCTAAAAGGTAAAAAGAAACTGGTGGAAAACATAAAAAAGATCGCAAAAAATGCCCAAAAGATCTATTTGGGAACAGACCCAGACAGAGAGGGAGAAGCCATAGCTTACTTTTTAAAGGAGGAGCTTTCCCGTGTGAATGGCAGAATTTACAGAGCTATGTTTTACGAAATTACCAAAAATTCCATACTTAAAGCGGTTCAAACAGCTAAAGACATAGATTTAAACCTTGTGCACGCACAGTTTGCAAGAAGAGTGCTTGACAGACTGATAGGATACAAGCTCTCACCCCTTTTGTGGAAGGAACTCACAACAAAAGGTTTGTCTGTTGGGAGAGTTCAATCTCCTGCTCTTAGGCTAATAGTAGAAAGGGAGAAGCAGATTCAGAGCTTTAAAAAGAAAAAGTATTACTACATAAAAGTAGATTTTGAGAAAGACGGTGTGAGCTTTTCTGCAGTTTTCCAACAGAGGTTTGAAAAGCCCTCCAACGCAGAGCCTTACCTAAAGAAGCTAAAGGATACCATGTTTGTTGTAAATGCTGTAAAAAAGGAAAAGTCCATATCCGACCCACCAAAACCTTTTAATACCGCGAGCCTACAATCAGAAGGTAGCAAAAAACTCAACTTAAGTGTTAGTGAGATACAGAAAATAGCCCAAAAGCTATACGAAGAAGGATACATCACATACCCAAGAACAGACAGCTACAGAATGAACCAAGAGAAAGCTCAAGAGTTTATAGCTTTTATAGAAAAAAATTACGGAAAGGAGTATGTGGGAAAACTTAGGAACTTCAGAGAGGGAAGGCTCTCCCAGTCTGCACACGAATGCATAAGACCCACAAGCCTGAGAAAAAAACCTAAGGAAGGCATAGAACTAAAGCTATACTTGCTTATAAGCTCAAGAACCCTTGCGAGCCTATCTTCCCCTGCAATAATAGAAAAGACCTATGTTAGTCTAAATCCTATAACTGACGAAGCTCTTGAGTTTTTTGCAGAAGGTGAGGATTTACTGTTTGATGGTTGGATGAAAATCTACGGAAAGGAATGGGAAGGTAAAAAACTTCCTGAGCTTACACAGGGAGATATACTAAAACCAAAAAGGATATACATAGAGGAAAGGGAGACACAGCCCCCACCAAGATACACAGAAGGAAGCCTTGTGAAAACTTTAGAGCGCTTAGGCATTGGAAGACCATCCACTTACGCAACCATCGTGAAAACCCTAAAACAAAGAGGGTATGTAGCTGTTGAAAAAGGACATTTAAAGCCTACAGAGATAGCCTTTAAGGTGGTTGATTATCTTATGGAAAAGTTTCCAAGTCTTATGGATTATAGTTTTACTGCAAACATGGAAGATATGCTGGATGAGATAGAGGAAGGTAGAAAAGACTGGAAACTTATAACCAAAGAAATTTATAGGAAAGTGCTTCATGAGTACACTCAAGAGTAAGTTTGTAGGAACTATAATAGGCTCGGCTTTGGGAGATGCTATAGGCAAGTGCGTGGAGGAGATCACCATAAAGGAAGTCTATGACTTTTATGGTGGTCCAGTAGAAGGTTTTGTGGAACCTCATCCTCTTAGTCCTGCATACGGATCTGCACCGCAGGAAGTGTCTGATGAAACAACAATAACCCTTATACTTCTTGAAAGCATAGTGAGCAAAAAGGCAATAGATCCCTATGACTTTTACAACAGACTGCTTGCTTGGAGGCAGGACGAAAAAAGCCATAGATACCCTGACCCTGCCTTACTAACAGCTCTTGACCTTCTGTCTTCTGGTATATCTCTTGAAAATGCTGGTTTTGTATCTGCAAGCGTTGAAGGTATTTTGAGATGCATCGCAGTTGGAATGTTCCACTTTTATGAACCTACGATAGCTTCTGAGGGGGCAAGGCTCGTTTCCATAATGACCCACAGAAGTCCAGAGGTTTACGATGCGAGTTCCATGCTTGCAGTTTTTATATCCTACCTTCTTAAAGGGGATCATGACCTTAGGGATCTCTCGCAGAGGTTAAAGCTTCTGGAAACGCTTGGGTCATTTGCGAAATATAAAAAACATAAATCTTACATAGATAAAGTGAAGGAACTCCTTGAGTGTGGAGCAACGCTGGAAGAAGCCATTTACAGCATAGGCAACTCCACTTATGTCTTTGAAGCCTTTCCCATATCCCTCTTTATTTTCCTCTCCCACATAGAACATCCCATGAGTGCCTTTTGGTCTGCGGTAAACTCCTACGGAGAGTTTGGAGGCGATACGGATGCCATAGGATACTTAGTAGGTGCTTATATAGGCGCTTATTGGGGGGAAAGCGTCTTCCCACCATACCTTGTTGAAAACTTAGAAAATTCAGGTTATTATATTTCTTTAGCACAGAGGCTCTACGGCATAGTAGAAGAACACATAGAAAGGAGGTTAGAAGATGCCCTATAAGTTGCAGGAGAGCTTTTTAAACACCGCAAGGAAGAGAAGGGTAAAGGTGACCATATACCTTGTGAATGGAGTTAGACTTCAAGGTAGGGTAAGATCCTTTGATCTGTATACTATACTTATAGAAGATGGGAGGCAACAGACCCTTGTTTATAAACACGCCATAACCACGATAATACCTGCAGAAAAGCTTGAGATAGAGTTTGAAGAAGAGGGTGTGCCTGGGGCTGTGTAAAGCCCCACTCTTAAAACATACCGGGAGGTTTGCCTTTTGAAACTACAAGCCTTTCTACGGGTTGATCTTTCTTAAGATGGCTATTGACTATTTCTTCCACATCTTCTAATCTAACATTCCCGTACCACACACCTTCTGGGTAAACCACCATAGTGGGTCCCATTCCACAGGGACCAAGACAGCCTGTAGGTGTTACTACCACGCTCATAAATAGCTCTGGGTCCATCTGCAGTTTTTCCATGAATTTTTGGTAAATATCTCTGCTTCCTTTCTCTGCGCAAGAACCCATAGGATGCCCTGGTGGCCTTTGGTTTACGCATATAAAGACGTGCTTAAAATTCATTACATACCTCCTGTAGCTTTTTGTTAAGTATTTTAGCAGATGCTCAGAAGTTCCCATTATGAGATACATCATGACCATTAGAGCACATCATAAAAACCTCTTTTGAGAAGTTTGTAAACAAGCGCACCTAAAACTAAGGATACACAAGATATTATCAAGGAAATGATAAACAGTTTTAGGTCTATATAACCTTTCAACAATGAGGTTTGGACATTCCTGAGCATATAAAAAAGTGGGTTAAAAAGGAGAAAGGGTTTGAGAGGCTCAGGCACATAAGAAACGGGGTATATGATGGGTAGAGAGTAAAAGACAAAACTTAGGAGGGTTGAAACTATCTGAGAGATGTCTCTTACATACACACACAGACTTCCCAAAATAAGAGTTAAGCCAGCAACAAAGCAAAGTTCCACCATGAGCACTGGAATTAGCGGTATTAGGTGAGTCAGACTTTGCGGGAAGTCCTTGAGTAAAAGGGCGTACCCCAGAGAAACAAAGGTGTATATGAAACCTGTTATGGTGGAAGCAAGCACAAAAAGGTATGGTGGTACGGCGGTCTTCTTTAGCAGGTAAGCGTTGTCTGTTATAGAGTTCATACCCCTGATTAAAGACTGGCTGAAACCATTCCAAAAGGCAAGTCCCGTGAGAAGATAAACTGTATAGCTTGCACCCTCTGTAGCATCAATAGGAAACCTTGCTCTCACTATATGTTGAAATATAAGGTAAAAAATTCCTGTCATGAGAAGAGGGTTTAAAAACATCCACAAAGTACCAAACATAGACCCTGCAAAAGACATTTTTATGTCTCTTTTCACAAGCTGGTACAAAAGGTAATAGTTATGCATTCCAGAACACAAGGTCAAAATTATAATGCGCTCTCTTGACTTTTAGTTAATTGAGAATTATTATCATTAAAGGAGGTTTCCGTGTATGGATAAAGTGTACATATTTGACACTACTTTAAGGGACGGAGAGCAGGCACCGGGCTTTTCCATGACTGCTGACGAAAAACTTCAGATGGCACATCAGCTTGCAAAACTCGGTGTGGATATCATAGAAGCGGGCTTTGCAGCAGCATCCAAAGGGGACTTTGATAGTGTTAGGCTTATAGCTTTGGAGGTAGATGGTCCTGTTATATGCTCCTTAGCAAGAGCTTTGGAAAAGGACATAGAGCTTGCAGGAGAAGCTTTAAAACCAGCAAAAAGAAAGAGGATACACACTTTTATAGCCACCTCAGAAATACACATGAAATACAAACTGCGCATGTCTCCTGAGGAGGTTCTTGAGAGAACAAAAAAAGCTGTGGAATTTGCAAGAAAGTTTACCGATGATGTGGAGTTCTCATGTGAAGATGCTACAAGAAGTCAGAGGGAATTCCTTTATAAGGTTATAGAGACTGCCATAAAGGCGGGTGCTACCGTGATAAACATACCTGACACTGTAGGATACGCACTGCCAGAGGAGTTTGCCCAACTTATAGAGGACATAAAGAATAATGTTCCCAACATAGATAAAGCCATCATAAGCGTACACTGTCATGATGACCTTGGTATGGCTGTTGCTAACTCTCTTATGGCGGTAAAGCATGGCGCAAGGCAGGTGGAATGCACCATAAACGGTATAGGAGAAAGAGCGGGCAACGCTGCTCTTGAAGAGATAGTCATGGCAATAAAGGTGCGTAAAGATTTCTTTGGTGATCTTTACACAGAAATAAACACAAAGGAGATATACAAAACTAGCAGACTACTTTGTAGGATAACAGGGTCTTTTGTACAGCCTAACAAGGCGGTAGTAGGAGACAACGCCTTTGCTCACGAATCTGGTATACATCAGCACGGAGTTCTTGCAAACCCCCTCACTTACGAGATAATGAGTCCAGAAGATGTGGGCTTTCCTTCGACAAGGATCATATTAGGTAAGCATTCGGGAAGGCACGCACTCAAGCGCAGATTGAGTCAGCTGGGTTTTCAACTGAGCGACCAAGATATAGAGAGGGTTTTTGAAAAGTTTAAGGCTCTTGCGGACAAGAAAAAAGAAGTTTACGATGAAGATTTGGAATCTCTCATATACGAAGAGTTTATGAAAGTTGAGGAAGAAGAGCCTATAAAGATAAAACACTATCAGGTACAAACAGGAGAAAACCTTCTTCCTACAGCTACTGTGGTGCTTAGCTTTAACGGTGAAGAAAGAACCGCAACCTCTACGGGAAACGGTCCTGTGGATGCGGTAATAAAAGCAATACAAAAAGCCCTTGGCATAGAACCCAAGCTGTTGGACTTTTCCATAAAGGCACTTACTCCAAACACGGATGCTCAAGCGGAAGCTCGCTTGGTAGTAGAACTTGACAATGTGAAAGCTTCTGGCAGAGGAGTGGATACAGACATCATCAAAGCAAGCGTAAACGGCTTTGTAGATGCTCTAAATAGAGCCATTATGAGAAAAAATTACATAATTTCCAAGGAGAAAATAAGAGAAGAAGGAACTGTATAATAGTAATTATGCAGGACCCAAAGAAGGAAAAAACACTTCAAAGATACTACAAACCTGTGCAGATAAGTGAACTTAGAAAGCTCTTTTTTGAAAAACTTTCTTCTGTACCACCTACTATGGAGTATGTGAGAAATCTTATCCTGGATACTAAGCTTTTGTTTAGAATTCTTAGTGATCCCAACTTTGACCTGCAGGAATCTGCAAGAAGAGACTTTACTTCTGCCCTTCTTTACTTTATAGAAAACAAGGACTCCATCCCTGACTGGATACCACTGATAGGTTTATGGGACGACTACAAACTCGTAAGGTACGTGAAAGAGAAGCACAAGAAAGAGATAGAAAGGTACTTCTCCCAGGTCAGATATTTTGTGGCTAACTACTTCTGATGGTAAGGTTTCTTTTTGTAAGGCTTTTGCAGTCAGTCATTACCCTTTTGGGTGTCACTTTCCTTTCCTTTCTTATCATAAAGATGGCACCAGGAGATTACTTGGATCAGCTTAGGCTTAATCCACAGATATCGCCAGAGACCATAGAGCTTCTCAAAAAACAGTACGGTTTGGACAAGCCCCTGTCAGTTCAGTACCTCAAGTGGCTCAAATCCGCAATAACCTTTGATTTGGGATACTCCTTCCAGTACCACGCGCCTGTGTTAGAGCTCATAAAAGAAAGGATAGGTAATACTTTACTGCTGACGCTTAGTTCTGCGATAATCTCTTGGTTTTTTGCCCTTACTCTTGGCTTTCTGGCAGGTTTTAGGGAAGGCACTTGGATAGATAGGCTTATAAAGGCATACGCTTACACCTTTATGTCCTTTCCCTCTTTCTTCCTGGCTTTTATACTTCTATTAATAGTGTCCAAGACGGGAATTCTTCCTGTTGGTGGTATGCACAGTGCTGGGTTTGAGCGTATGAGTCTTTCCGAGAGAACTTTGGATCTTTTGAAACACATGGTTGTACCTGTTCTTACATTAAGTTTGGTTTCAACTGCAAGCATGGTAAGACTAGTGAGAAGCAGTGTGATAGAAGTACTAAGCAGTCCCATGGTGCTCTTTTTGAAGGCAAAGGGATTACCCAAAAAGGTTATGATAAAGCACGTCTTTAAGAATGTGATGAACCCATTTACTACGCTGATAGGTTATGAGATTGCAGGACTTCTTTCGGGTGCGGCACTTATAGAGATAATAGTGGGTTGGCCAGGTCTTGGAACTCTTATGCTTGATGCGGTTTTGTCTCAAGACCTTTTTTTAGTGATGGGAGGACTGTACATAGGAACCATTATGCTACTGCTTGGAAACCTCATAGCAGACATACTCCTTGCTGTGTTGGATCCTCGCATAAGAGAAAGAGAATTAATAAGCAAATAATTAATAAAAAATTTATGTGTTTCTGCTACAATCCTGCTTCATGAAGTTTATTTTTGTCCTTCTTTTTGTGAGCTTTGCTTTTTCGGAAGAGATAAGTCTCTTTAAGGCAATAAAACTACTCAGAGATAAAAACTATGACTTTAAGATATCCCTTTACGAAATTAAAAAGAGTGAAGGTGCGTATTTACAGGCTGGATTGTTCCAAAATCCTACCCTTTCGGTAAATTACACAGGCCTTAACTTTGGGAAGAATATCCTTTACGATACGGGAAACACATTGCTTTCTGCGAGGATAGATCAACCTATAGAGCTTGGCGGAAAAAGGGAATACAGGAAGCTTTCTGCCATGTATCAGCTAAGATCCGTAGGCTACCAAAGTGAAGACCTTCTTAGAACCTTGAGCCTGGGTTTGGTATCCGCTTACTTTCAAGCACTCTCCGATAGGGCTTACCTTGAGTACATAAAGCAGGACATGGACGAGTTTGAGAAGATATTAAAAATACAGGAACAGAAACAGAAGTTAGGTTTTTTAAGCTTGATAGAGCTTATAAAACTCCAGCTATATAAAACTGAACTTGAAAAAGCCCTAACCCAGGCAATGAGCAACTACAAAAAGGACTTAAAGGACTTTAGCTTCTATTTAGGTGGTGAAGATTACGAGCCAACAGATGTAAAGGATATCTCCAAGGAAGCCAACTTGGAAGAACTCATACAAAGAGCTCTAAAAGAGCGAGAAAGTCTAAAGGCTCTAAAAGAACAACTAAGGTCTGTGGATTACCAAATAAGACTTTTGAAGGCTTACTCCATTCCAGACATTTCTGTAGGTGTGGAGTATGACGCCTTTGGTGTGAAATACAAGCCGGGGTTGGGTTTTGGTGTTTCGGTAAGCCTTCCCCTATTTGACCGCAGGCAGGGAGACCTTCTGACGGCTATGGCTTTAAGAGAACAGATCCTTACTTCCATAAAACGCGAAGAAGGAAGGATAAGAAAAGAACTTTCTCAAGCCTATGAGGACTACATAGCTAACAAAAAGATATATAACAACTATACGGAAAAAAAACAGCTTATGGACGAGCTGTTAGAGAGGACAAAGAAAGCATACCTACTGGGAGGTATATCTACCCTTGACTTTTTAGATACTCTGCGCACATACAGAGCCTTTATGAACGCCTTTTTTCAGGCTCGTTATCAATACCTGCAAAGCTACTACACTTTAGAAATCTTGGGAGTCGGGAATTATGAAGGTTAAGTTTTTAATGTTTGGTCTGGTACTTGTATTTGCATGCGGTAAAAAGGAAGAGAAAATACCAGAAAAGGAAAGAACTCAAAACATTCAAACCCTTCAGGTGGCTGTTCAAAGGGTAGAAGATTTCATAGAAGCTACAGGTAGTATACAGCCTGATAAGGAAGGTGTGGTAAAAATAACATCGCGTCTACCGGGTGTAGTGCAAAGCATAAAAGTGCAGGTGGGAGATAGGGTAAAAAAGGGTCAGCTTCTTGCAGTGGTAAAAGCTCCGGACGCAACAGACCTTTATTCTCAAAAAGTCTCTCTTACCGTACAGTTAGCACAGGCAAAAAGACTTTATGAACTAAAGCAAAAACTCTACGAAGTTGGAGCCATACCCAAAAGCGAACTCATGGATGCAGAAACTAACTATAAGGTCATAAAAGCCCAGCTGGAAGGTGTAGAACAAAAGTTAAAACTGTTAGGTGGTGGTATGGGTGTAAGCATGGTAAGATCTCCCATAGATGGTGTCGTTTATCAGATAAATGCTCATGTAGGCGATAGCGTAGACACATCTACGGAAATACTGAGCATTGCAGACCCTAAAAAGGTTGTAGTAGTTGCACAGCTTCATGACAGGGATGCGTTTAAGATTAAAAAGGGAGATGCTGTTGAGTTTAACATAAGCACTTATCCAGATAAGAACTTCAAAGGCTTGGTAAAGTATGTAAGTGATGTTGTAGACCCAGAAACGCGCACAGTAAAGGTTTACATAGATCCTTTGGAGAAAGAACCTTTCAAGATAAATATGTTTTTCAACATGAAAGTTTTTACAGGAGAAAAGCGATATGCGGTTTTACCAAAAAGGGCTCTTTTATACCAAGATGGTAAGTTCTATGTCTACCTTTTGGAAGGCAAAAATGTAGAGAAAAGAGAAGTACTTTTTGTAAAAGAGTTGGAAGATGGTAATGTAGCCTTAGAAGGCTTAAAAGAAGGACAGAAAGTGCTTGCAAATCCTATGAGAGAGGTATCACCTTGAAGTCTTGGGTAAACTTTGTTGCGAATAACAGTTTACTCTTTATACTTCTTACCTTTATTGTTATCAGTGCTTTTGCGCTTTTTCTTAGGAATCTAAATGTAGAAGCCTTTCCTGATCCTTCACCCCCTGTAATAGAGATAGTTTCCCTTTATCCTGGAAGGTCTGCTGAAGAGGTAGAAAGACAAATAACCGTACCTTTAGAAATAGCTCTTGCGGGTATGCGTGGTCTTCACAGAATAAACTCCATATCCCTATACGGTCTTTCGGACATCAAGTGCACCTTCTCTTACGACATACCTTACAAAGAGGCAAGACAAGAAGTTATAAACAGACTTTCCACAGTTAGCCTTCCTGATGGAGTATCACCCCAGATAATCCCCAATCCCATAGGAGAGGTGATGCGATACGTTGTAGTAGGAAACAGAGACCTTATGGAGCTGAGGACTCTACAAGACTGGGTCATATCCAGATACATAAAAACCGCAGAGGGTGTGGAAGATGTACCAAGCTACGGTGGGTTTATAAAGGCTTATGTGGTAGAGATAAAGCCTGAAAATCTCTTAAAGTACAAAGTCTCTTTATCAGATGTAGTTCAAGCCATTACAAACTCTAACATAAATGTAGGAGGTAGAGCCATAGACTTTGGTTCTCAGTACTTCCTTATAAGGGGAGTGGGTCTTATCAGAAACATTAAAGATATAGAACAGATAGTAGTTGCCTACCACAACGGCGTACCTGTTTTGATAAAAGACCTTGGAGAAGTAAGGATTGGCAACATACCAAGAACGGGTATAGTGGGACTAAATAACAAAGATGACATAGTTATGGGTGTGGTTGTGCTAAGAAGAGATGCCAAAAGCATTCCATCTATAAGGTCTATACGGGAAAAAATTGAAGAACTAAACTCTTACATCCTTCCCAAGGATGTGAAGGTGATACCCTTTTACGAAAGGGGCAAGCTCATAGACACTGTCATTCATAAGGTTTCAGAGATAGCTCTCGTGGGTATAGTTTTGGTATTTGCTTCCATCTTTTTATTCTTAGGAGATCTAAGAGTAGCCTTATTGGTAGCTCTTACCGTTCCCATGTCTTTGGTTGTAGCCTTAGGTGTTATGGCAATAAAAGGGGAGTCCGCTAACTTCCTTTCCATAGCTGCTATAGACTTTGGCATAATAGCGGACATACCCTTGCTCTTTGTAGAAAACTATCTTAGGAATACAAGGCAGTTGGGTGTCAGGCGTGCTATAGTCCAATCTTCTCAGGAGGTAGGAAGGCTACTTGTGTTTTCTGTAGTTCTCATTGGAATATCCTTTCTTCCTGTTTTTCTAATGGAGGGTGCGGAAAAGCGCATATTTGCACCTATGGTCAGAACTTACCTTTATGCCATAAGTGCGGTGGTGATTTTGACCTTTACCTTTGTAGTAGCTCTTTTGGTCTCCGCTATCAAATCTGCCAAAGAAAAAACTCTTGTAGTTAGAATTTTGGAAGACATCTACGACAAGCTACTTAATAAGCTTTTGAACCTGAGGCTAAAGTACACGGTTATACTGCTTTCTTCTTTGGCACTACTTAGTCTTTTTGTCATCAAAAGCTTAGGGCTTGAGTTTATTCCCAAAATGGATGAAGGCAACATTTACATGCGTATAATCTTTCCTTACTCTATATCTCTTTCCCAAACCTATGAGAACGCTAAGAAAGTAAGAGACTTTCTAATGGAATTTCCTGAGATAAAAACGGTAGAATTTCAAGTAGGAAGACCTGAGGATGGAACAGACCCAACTGGACCTTTCAATTCTGAATATTTCATAGACCTAAAGCCTTACTCCCAATGGAAGAGGTTTGGTTCTAAGGAAGAGTTGGAAGAAGCTATAAGAGTAGGTGTGAAAAGCATGTTTCCTAAGGTAGATATAAATATCTCTCAGTACATACAGGACAACCTTGAGGAAGTTATGACTGGGGTAAAAGGGGAAAACGCTGTAAAAGTTTTTGGCGATGACCTTTACAAGTTAGATACCATTGCAGACCAAATAAAAGAGCGGATAACCAAAGTAAAGGGAATAGAAGATGTGGGCATTTTTAGAGAAATAGGTCAACCTAACTTGGTGATAGAAGCAGACAGAGAAAAACTTTCTGCCTACGGTCTTAGTGTACAGCAACTTATGGATACGGTATCTGCAGCAATGGGAGGCAAAGAAGCAACACAGGTTATAGAAGGAGACAAACGCTTTTCCCTTCTTGTGATACTACCAGATGAGTTAAGACAGAATGTATCAAAGATAGGAGATATTCCCGTTTTGCTTCCTAACGGCTCTTATGTAAAATTGTCTTCCGTTGCAAATATAAAGTTCAGCACAGGCGCATCCTTTATATACAGAGAAAATTACAAAAGGTACATACCCATAAAGTTCAGCGTAGTTTCCAAAGACCTTGCAGGTGCTGTGCGCAAAGCTCAGGAATCCGTAAAAGACATTCAACTACCAGAAGGTTATTTTATAGAGTGGAGCGGACAGTTCAAGAGTCTGGTAGAGGGTCTAAGAAGGTTTGCTTTTTCTGGCACTTTAGCGCTATTTTCTTTGAGTGTCTTTCTTTACATAATAAACCGTTCTGTACGAAACACCCTTATCGCTATGTCTGGTATTCTCTTTGCACTTTTTGGTGGATCAGTAAGTCTTTTAATAGCAGGTTTTCCTATGAGTCTTTCCGCTATAGTAGGTTTTGTATCCATACTTGGAATATCCGTACTGAACATATCATTTATGCTCAGAGCTTACAAAAAACATATACTTGATGGACTATCTTCTGTGGAATCCGCAAAAAGAAGCGCTAAAGAGAACTTTAGAGCGGTGCTTCTGAGCAGTTTTACGGCATCCATGGGGCTTTTACCCACTGCACTTGCAAAAGGTGTAGGAAGCCAGATACAAAAACCTCTCGCTGTAGTAGTTGTAGGTGGTATGCTCCTCTCAGGACTGCTTATATTATTAGTAGTACCATCTCTTTTGAGGTATGCACATGTGGAGGAGAGGTAGGGCTTTGGAAGTTTTTTTAGTGGCTCTTTTGCTCACAGCGCAGGATGAAGAAAATATCCCAAAAAGTATGGAGCCAGACCTTAAACTCAGTTATAACCTTGACAAGATGACCAGATTGAATTTTGGTGTAAGAACGCCTACGGATTTTGAGTACATGACTAACGGAAGGAAGTACATAAACCAGTACATCATATGGTTAAGCATAGGTTTTTGAGACTTGAGTTAGGAGCTGTCAGGGATTAGAATTAAAATTTATGGATAGTGATCACCTTTTGAGGCTTTGGAAAAATAGCTTAGAAAGAACTAAAAGCCCAAGAACTGTTATTACATACATAAGAAGCTTTGAGTCCTTCGTAAAACACATACAAAGTCAAGACTTTATCCAAATAGACCCCAAAAGTATATACAGTTATGTGGACGCTTCATTGCTTAACACTTCTTCCATACTTACTCACTTATCTGCTATAAAGCACTTTTATAAGTTTGCTTTCAGAAGAGGATACATAGACAAGGAAAGATACTCACATATAGAAACGGTCATAGACGAAGTGAGAGAGGAAATAGGAAGGAATGTAGCGGATAGATATCCAAAGGCTTTATCAAAGGAAGAAACCAAGAGAATTCTATCGGCGGTACATGGGACTAAGTACGAGAAGGTATACATGCTTCTTCTTCACAGCGGTGTAAGACTTTCTGAGTATCTTGCCCTTAGGAAAAGCAATTTTTATCAGGACAAAAGTGGTCTTTTATGGATAAGGCTTTCTGCAGACATCACCAAAGGTAGAAAGGAAAGGCTCGTTCCCGTCTTAGGAAGCACAAAAGAAGAAACATACGAAGCTACACATAAGTTGCTTGAATGGATAGAGTCGTACGATGAGAACTTTAAGGTCAAAAGGGGATCTCTTCAAGTTTATACTAACCGATTGTCCCACAGATTGGGAATTCCTTTTTCTGTGCATAGCTTTAGACATACCTACATAACAAATTTAGTAAATAGTGGTTTTCCTGCTGAAGTGGTAAAAGAGTTTGCAGGACACTCACACATAAGAACTACCATAGACATATACTATAAGTTTAGTCAGGAAAGGGCAAGACAGTTAGTAGAAAGCTTTCTAAAATGAAGTTTTTCGTGCTTACCATCTTCCCTCAGATAATAGAGTGCTACGCTCAGTATGGTATCATCAAGCAAGCTATAAAGAAGTCTGTTTTGGATCTGAAAGTGATAGATATAAGGCGTTATGCGGACAAGGGGAAGGTAGACGATACCGCTTACGGTGGTCTTCCGGGTATGGTGATAAAGCCAGAACCCGTTTTTAGCGCTTATAAGGAGATCATCCAAAAACACAGCAAGCCTTACACCATAATACCTCAACCTTGGGGCAAAAGACTTACCCAAGAGGATTTTGAGAGATTATCCAAAAAAGACAGTATAGCGGTAATATGCGGTAGATACGAAGGTTTAGATGAGCGTGTCAGCACTCTTGCAGATGAAGAGCTATCTTTGGGAGATTTTGTGCTTTCCGGAGGGGAAGTCTTTGCTCTTGCATTGCTTGAAGGTATTGTAAGGCTTCTACCGGGCGTGCTTACAGAACCAGAAAGTCTTCTGTCTGATTCTTTCAGAAGGTGGATGGGATACCCTGTTTACACAAGACCTCCTGAGTACGAGGGCATGAAGGTCCCAGAAGTTTTGCTGTCTGGAAATCACAAACTTATAGAGATGTGGAAACTCTGGCATGCTATAGAAAGGACTTTAAAGTACAGGCCAGATCTTATCCCACAAGACCTTACACCCACAGAAAAACACATTTTGGAGAGCATAAAAAAAGGCATGAGCTTTGAAGAGTGGATAACTAAGCGCTAATGCGTTTACTTGCAAGCTTTTTTAGATACTCCTCAAGAGCTATTTTTTCCTCTTCTTTGTAGGTGTCTTCTTTCTTTATCACTTCTTCCCAGTCTATACTGTGAGCATCAAACCATGGACCATCAGTACATGCAAGAGAATAACCATCCCCCACTTTTAGCCTGCAACTAAGACATAGCCCCACAGAACACAGCATATACACCTTAGGCGTAGCTATATGCCTTACAGAAGGGTACATATCTGAGACATTCTTTGATAGTAAGTTATCACCAACGGTTATTACAAGATCAACACCTTTGTAAGCCTTTAAATCTTTCTCTAAGATAACTTCATCAAATTTTTCTTTTTTTAAAATATCAGTGAAAACTTCCTCAAAATAAACCAGAGTGATGTGGTTTCCCATCTCCTTTAGAGCTCTCCCTACGCTTATTGCACCTGCAACACCCCAATTTTTTGAATATAAAACTACCTTTCCGTAGTAATTAGCAGGAAAAGGTTTCCCCAAAGGACCACCTACATAATAAAATTCCTCTCCTTCTTCTTTTATCTCAAGAGTACTCCTTCCTACTATTTCCAGTATGCAAGAAAAACCATCTTGAAAAGTTTCCAAAACAAATACAGGTATTCTTTCCGAATCTTCTTTGAGCTGTAATATGACAAACTGTCCTGCTTTTGCATCCGATATGTGAGGAGCATAAATCCTTAAGAGCAAAAATCTTTCACCTAAAATTTCCTTAGAAAGAATCTTGAACATATGGACTTATTATAACCCACCTTTCAATTCCACACGGTACATTAGAAACTCTTTTGGAAGACCTGCACCACCTAAGATTACAAGAGCTTTCAATTCCACACGGTACATTAGAAACACAAAAACATAGCGAGTATGTGGATTAAAAGTCTAATCTTTCAATTCCACACGGTACATTAGAAACGTGCAAAGGGCTATAGTGAAGTATCTTTCACAATACTTTCAATTCCACACGGTACATTAGAAACAAAAAAGAGATTCTCATGATTGAAAGAGAACACATACCTTTCAATTCCACACGGTACATTAGAAACTGTAGGCACTACTACACTTAATCCTGCATTGTCTACCTTTCAATTCCACACGGTACATTAGAAACCTTCAGGAGTGCCATAAACTCTTAGCTTGTAGTAAGGCTTTCAATTCCACACGGTACATTAGAAACCCCAAAAGGGATATTCAAGAAAAACATTATACATCAACACTTTGCTAAAAGGGTACCCTTTTCAAATGAAGTTAATTTTCGGAAATCTTCAGTTCCCAAAAAGAGGCTGAAAAATTACCATTCCTAACTATTGAAACTCAACAGTTCCAAAAGTACCTCATCAAAACATCAAAATGCCAAAATGTTTTGATGAAGACATCAAAGGTATACTACCCCTCTTATCTTACAAACACAGTCCTTATTCAACTGTCAAGATGACAAGGGGCTTATAAAACCACTCAATCCTTTTTTTATTTTAACCCTTAGAGAGAGAAATTGCTTATGATATATATCATAAAGTGTGTGAAGGATACTATTTGTCCGCAAAAGATTTTATAATTAACTTTTAATGAAGAGGGGGATAGGAATACTTGCGTTGTGTTGTTTTTTGTTTTCTTGCACTGCAACCGTAAAGCAAGCGGTCATACCAAAAAGCAGGGATACCATAAGGCTAGTGAAAAAGGGGAGCTTTACTTTTTCTGAAGAGGAAGAAATGTTTATCTACCAAGAGGCAAAGAACTTTGGCATTCCTGTACCAGATCGCGAGGAGATCAGAAGATACATATGGTACTTTTTACAAAATAAACCGTATATTCAAAAGACACTCCAAAGGGCTGAGTACTACCTACCACTAATAAAACCCATCATAGAAAAAAGCGGGCTACCTTCTGAACTTGCTTTGCTTCCAGTTATAGAGAGTGGTTTTAACCCTTTAGCTGTGTCAAGATCTGGAGCTGCTGGGCTTTGGCAGTTTATACCATCAACTGCAAAAAGGTATGGACTTCGGGTAGATGAACAAGTAGATGAAAGATTTGATGTAATAAAATCAACAGAAGCAGCGGTAAGATACTTAAAAGACTTATATAACATGTTTGGTAATTGGGAGCTTGCATTGGCAGCGTACAACTGCGGTGAGAACTGTGTAAAAAACAAAACCGCAGGTGTAGACTTCTGGATCACAAAGGACATGCTTCCTGTAGAAACTAGAAACTATGTGCCAGCTTTTTTTGCAGTACTTTTGTTAACAAGAGATCCTATCAAGTACGGACTTTCTATTCCAGAGGAAAGACAAGCTAAAGCAGAAAGCCCATCAGCAGATGTAGCAAATCACAGAGAAAAGATAATCACTCTTGATAACGGAGCTAAGATAATCATAAGAGAATAACCTTTGCTTTATTTTAATTACTATGAAAGGTGCGCTTTTGGTTATTGACGATGAAAAGAATATAAGAGAAACTCTTGCAAAACTTCTTGAGGAAGAAGGCTACTATGTAAAGACCGCGGAAAGCATAGAAAGTAGCAAAAAGCTTATACAGTCCGAATACTTTCACGCTGTTTTGCTTGATATATGGCTACCAGATGGTGATGGTCTATCCCTTTTGAGCTACATTAAAACTTATCTTCCAGATACAAGCGTTATCATCATAACAGGCCATGGAAAAGTAGAACACGCTGTTAAAGCCATAAAGGAAGGTGCTTATGACTTTCTTGAAAAGCCCTTCTCTATGGAAAGGTTGTTCTTAACGGTAGATAGAGCGGTTCAGGAGGTCTTGAGGAAAAGAGCAACAAAGAGTGAAGAAGACGAGCTTATAGGTTCTTCAAAACCCATGATGGAGCTTAAGCAGATTATAGAAAAGATAGCCAAGACAAACATAAACGTGCTTCTAATAGGTGAGAGCGGAACAGGTAAGGAGCTGGTGGCAAGAAAGATACACGAACTTTCTGAAAGAAGTCAAGCACCTTTCGTAGACATAAACTGCGCTTCGCTACCGGAAGATCTTATAGAGGCAGAGCTTTTTGGATACGAAAAGGGTGCCTTTACTTCCGCATTTGCAAGAAAACAGGGAAAGTTGGAACTTGCACATGGTGGGACTCTCTTTCTTGACGAAATAGGAGATATGAGCCTAAAAGCTCAGGCTAAACTCCTCAGAGTGCTTGAGACTAAAAAGTTCACAAGGTTAGGGGGAACGCAAACCGTATATTCTGAGTTTAGACTCATCTGTGCTTCTAACAAAGATCTGCGCAAAGAAATAAAAAAGGGAAACTTTAGGGAAGACCTTTACTACAGAATATCTGCCTTTATTATAAGCTTACCACCTCTTAGGGAAAGAGGTGAGGATATAATTTTGCTTGCGGAACACTTTTTAGATAAGTTTTCCAAAGAGTATAAGAAACCTAAAAAACACCTAACGGAGGAGGCAAAAGCATTACTGATGGCATACCCATGGAAGGGAAATGTACGGGAACTTAAAAACTTTATAGAAAGACTCGTGATCCTTCACACGGGTGAGGAGATAAAGGCGCAGGATATAAAAAACTTACTTGGCTTTTTGCCTGCAGAGAATTACGATGCGCTTTTTGAACAAAAAGACCTAAAGACTGCTAAGCAGGAATTTGAAAAGTTATTTCTGAAGAGAAAACTCAAAGAATACAACTACGATTTGAAGAAAGTTTCACAAGTAATAAACCTTGATCTTTCTAATCTATACAGAAAAATAAAACAGTACAACATACAGATAGAAGGGGGCTAAAGCCCCCACAAAAGGTTCACTTCTTCTGCTCTTCCTTCTTTTCCTCTTTCTTCTCTTCCTTCTTCTCCTCCTTCTTCATGTGCTTCTTCATGTGCTTCTTATGAGCTTTTTTGTGAGCTTTTTCCTCCTTCTGGGCTGCAGGCTTCTCTTCCTTCTTCTCGCCTGCGGGAGCTTGAGCTTCTGCAGCTACAGCTGCACCTGCAAAGGCTACTGTAAGTAGTGCTGCTAAGAACTTCTTCATGGCTTACCTCCTTAAAAGTATTGATAAGTATAATTCTATATGGGTTAAGATGAAAAATTGATGAAACTTACAGTAGGGGTTTTATCGTCAAAAGGAAAAACTGGTAAAACACGGAGAGCACACCTACAGAATAGTAAAGCCTTGTGGAACGGTCTGTCTTCTTTGATATTAAAAAACCTAAGGTAATAAGCATAGGCGAAAGTAGAGAGTTCAGTAAATTAAGCTTTTGGTCCCTTTTGAGCTTTTCTTTGTTTCTTTCTAAGCTTACAAACTTTCCAAGACTCAGTCGGTATTCCCAAAAGGATGTTAGATAGAACTTATTATTTTCTTCTGACAGTAAGCTTCCTTCAGTGAATATTAGGGTGTCTTTTTCTATATGGGCGCTCTTTGCCACTACTAAAATACGCTCTTTTTTAAAAAATACATTACTAAGGTAATTGCCAGTGCGTCCATCTGTATAGAGAGTCATATCTCCTACCGTGGAAAATGTCTTTTCGGGTATAGAATAAACCATGTTCAAGTAATATTTGTAAGTTAAATAATTTCTCATGAAAGATATGTCTTCCTCGTGGAGTATAAAGGATGTAAATACTAAGAATAAAAAGATAGGTGCGCACCTTATAAGTGTCTGCAAGTAGGCAAAGTAGGGAGATATACCAAAGGATTCTATAACATTTAGCTTTTCTGTATCCTTCAATTCAAAAAAAACAACAGAAGAAGATACGAAAAGTGAAGTTGGCAGAAAATAAAAGAGAGAATAGAATATCCAAAGGACTAAAAAGGGTAAGGTCTCTCGCAGAGGAAGGGATAAAACTATGTTGTCTATCCTAAAAAACTGAAAGAGTATAAAAGCTAAAGATAGAACAAAGCTGATAATAATGGACATTTTTATTAATTTCCAACTTAAAAAACTCCACAGCATCAGTATTGATTAAGCTTTTCTTTGAGCCTGTTCTCTTGTCCTGGTTCTCCTCTTTTCCCTGCTTTTAGAAGTTCCAATGCCTTTTCGTAGTATTTTTTAGCCTCTTGCTTCTTTCCGAGTTTTACAAGCACATCTCCAATATGTTCGTTAATGACTGGGTCTCCTTTTTCCTTCTCATAAGCCTTTTTTAGCCATTCGTAAGCGCTCTTGTAATCTCCTTCATAATATAGAACCCAAGCATAACTGTCCATATAGGCAGGATTTTCTTTATCCTTTGATAAGGCTTCAAGTATGAGTTTTTTTGCATCCTCTAAGCGTGCAGGTCCGTACCAAAGAAGGAGAGAGTATCCCAAATGATTTAAAAGCTCTGGATCACCAGGGTTTAGCTCAAGAGCTTTTTTGAGGTCTGCTTCTGCGCTTATTGGCTGTCCTAACTTGTCATACACTATGGCTCTTAAAAAATATCCCCTGTAGTCCATAGGATTTGTGCTTATGGCGAGGTTTATGTAAGTTATGGCATCTTGAGGCTTTCCCTCTTCGTTAAGAAGACTTCCCATAAGAAGGTTAAGCTGGTAGTTTTTAGGCTCTAAGGAAAGACCTTTTTGGAGTAAATGGCGTGCTTTTTCGTAGTCTCTGCTATCTATGTACATGCCTGCGAGTCTTTCTATAACCTTCGTGTTGGTGGGATCTTTTTTGTATATATCTTCGTATATTTTGCGTGCGCTGTCCGTTTTCTTCCCCATTTCTAAAAGTAAAGCGTAGGTGTAGGCTACATCAAGACGATCAGGGTACTTAGAGTAAAGCTGGCTAAGAATTTTTTCTGCTTGGTCTTGTTTTCCACTTCTTATAAGTACCAAAGCGTATTGATAGGTGTAATTTTCTTCAGGGTAAAGTTGGGCGAGTTTTTCGTATACTTCCTGTGCATCTTCAAGCCTGTTGGTGAGTACATAAAGCTGGGCAAGCCTTTCAAGAGCGGACTTGTTGTTTGGCGAGCTTTTTAGCACATCCTTGTAGAGCTGTTCCGCTTTAGTATATTCTCCACCTTCTTCGTAAATCTTACCTAAGGTGATAAATCCGGCTTCAAATGTAGCGTTTATCTTAAGGGACCTTTCTAAGTACTGTATGGCAAGCTTTTTATCACCTTCGGAGAGATATATTCTTGCAAGCATGTAATAGGGTAGTGGATTGTCAGGGCTTTCCTTTGCGAGCTTTTCTATAATAGACTTGGCTTTTTCCCTTTCACCCTTTTTTAGGTATTCGTCTGCCAGAAAGAGCATGATCTCTTTGGAATTTGGGATCAGCGTGTGGCCTTCCTCAAGTACGGATAGGGCTTTACTTGGCTCGTTCATCAAGGAATAAACACTGTAAAGAGTCAGGTAAGACTCCTGATGCTTAGGATACATTGCTTTCATTCTCTTTGCAAGTTCAAGAGCTCTATCTTTTCTCTTCAAAACTAGCTCAAGCCTAACTGTGTCTACAAAGAGACTTGGCGTGGGTGCTTTCTCTAAAGCTCTCCTGCAATAAAATTCTGCTTTTTGTGGTTTTTCCTGCTGATAGTATCTGCAGAAAAAGTAATCTGTGTAAGGATTGTAGGCAAAAGAAGGTAAAGATATAAAAACCAATAAAAGCAGGTATATCATTGAACACTCCTGTGTATAAGTACTGGCAGTTCTGCTTTCTTAAGGACTTCTGAAGATGTACTTCCAAGAAGTACCCTCTGAAGTGTAGAAAGTCCTCTGTTTCCCATGACTATTAGATCTACATCTGTGTTATTTTTCAGATATTCCAGCACTGCATCCGCAGGATTTTTCCCTTCTATAACTTTCACTTGAGTAGTAAATCCTTCCGCCCGAGCCTTTTCTTTGAGACTTTCCAAGTATTTTATCTTTTCTTCTCTGTAGCGCTCACTTATGACATCCTTTATGTTAGCTACTACAGGTAATTCTATGGTCTCTTCCACATGAAGAATAGTTGTCTGAGGGTTGAAAGGCTTAAGGAGTTTAATAGCAAACTCAAAGGCGAGGTCTGCGTATTTGGACAAATCATGCGCTATGACCACTTTTTTGAAGTTTTCTACCTCTCTGCCTTTGAGTACAAGTAGGGGTTTCTTTGTGTACCTTGCTACCTTTTCTGCGGTAGAACCTACGAGTATTTTTTCTATCAGGCTTTTTCTGTGGCTAGCCATTATAATAAGGTCAAAAGACTGCTCCTTTTCAAGTATGAGCTCCGCAGGGTCACCCATATCAATCATTAGTTCTACAGGTATGGGTTTTAAAAAATCTGCAAGTCCAGAGAGCCGTTCTTTTGCTTCCTCTTCCTTCCTCTTTTCAAGGTCAGAAAGAAGTTCAAGGTCTATAACGCTCATTCCAAAGCTTTCTGGATATGGAAGATAAAGTACTGGCGATACCACATGAAGGAGAGCCACTTTTGCAGAATGAGCTTGAGCTAATATTTTTACTAACCTAAGGAGAGGATTAGTTATCTCTGTAAAGTCAACCGGCACTAAAAACTTCATCATGTTATAAACCCTCTAAGTTAGATTTTACAGTATTTTCTATGTACGGAAAAGCAGTGGGTGTACCAGCTATCACATCCGTTCCTTTGGTCAAGTCTTTTGTAAGATGTACCTTTCCACCTGCCTCTTGCAGTATCAGTATGCCTGCACACACATCCCAAGGATTTAGTTCAAACTCTATAAGGCCATCAAATATACCTTCTGCTGTAAAACAAAGGTCTATTGCTGCAGCACCTGGCCTTCTCATAGCTCCCACTTTCTCAAAAAGTTCCTTAAATATATTCCAGTATATGTCAAGGTTTCTTTTTGCTCTTGAGGGAAAACCGTAAGCGATAAAAAAACTTTTTACCTGCACTCTTTTGCTAACCTCTATACTTTTGCCGTTTTTGTAAGCACCGCCACCCTTGTAAGCCCAATAAAGAGTGTCATATAAAGGCATGTATACCGCACCCACTATAGGTTCTTTCCGATAAGTAAGTCCCACGGATACACCAAAGATGGGAAAACCCGCTATGTAATTTTTCGTACCATCAAGAGGGTCTATGTACCAGACATAGTCGCTGTTATCTGTACCTCCTTCTTCTTCTCCCACTACATCGTGGTCTGGAAAGTTTATCTTTATATATTTTCTTATTCTTTCCTCAGAGCTTTTATCCACAAAGCTTACCACATCTTTTTCTGACTTTTCTTGGACATCTTTTTGGGTAAGCTTTCCAAAGTGTTCTTTAAGGATAAGTCCACCTATTAACGCTGATTCTTTGGCAACCTTTAAGAAAGACTCCACTTTATCCATAAGAGTTTAAAGAAAGTATATCACATATCCTATTAAAGCTAAAACACTTCAAGCTGTGGATTTGCAGGAAGAGTTCCGTAGTTTGCACCATGGACTACTACTTTCCTTCCCATCACCTTTACCCTTCCCTCAGATATCCACCTTACCGCCTGAGGTAGCAATCTATGCTCGTAAGAAAGTATGCGCTCTGATAGTGTCTCTTCTGTATCATCAGGAAGCACGGGCACGCAAGCCTGAACTATAACAGGACCGCTGTCCAACTCTTCTGTAACAAAGTGAACGGTACAGCCTGTTATTCTAGAACCGTACTCAAGAGCCTGCCTCTGAGCGGACTTTCCCAAAAAAGCTGGTGTAAGGGAGGGATGGATATTTATTATTTTCATAGGGAAGGCTTTTATAAAGTGTTCAGACAGAATGCGCATAAAACCTGCTAATACCACAAGGTCTACACCACTTAAAGCTTTTATTATCTCCTCTTCAAAGGCTTCCTGCGTTGAAAAGTCTTTTCTCTTTATCACTAAGTACGGTATTTTGTGCCTTTTACACCTCTCTAAAGCGTAAGCTTTTTCCCTGTCGGATATAACTATGTCAATACTGCAAGGTAGTTTTCCTGATTCTATGCCATCTATAAGAGCCTGAAGATTGGAACCTCTGCCAGAAACAAGTACACCCAGTTTCATAAGCAAGCAATAAATCTAACGCAAATGTCTTGAGTTTGTCAAGATACACCTTGTCAGAAGTAGGCAAATAAGGAGGTTATAATAAAGAGAGATGGAGAGGGAGAGGCTACTGCTTGCGATAGGCGGACTTCTTCATGACATAGGCAAGGTCCTCCAAAGGGCTGGCTTTAAAGAGAATAACTACCAAGAGTTTAATTATCAACACGCCAAGCTTTCTTACAACTTCGTAGAAAAAGAGCTAAAGCACAAGCTAAGCTCTGAGGACTACAAAAAGATAATCACAAGCACCTACCATCACAAACCAGAAACACTGGGAGACATACACCCTTACATCTACCGCTTTGCAGACTACTTTGCAAGCTCCGAAAGGAGTCTCAGAACTTTAGAGGAAAAGGTAAAGCTTCTTATGAACGTCTTTTCCGTTGTGGAGCTTGACGGAGAACACAAGAATGTAGAGTGGACCCATTACTACGAGCTAAAGCCCCTTGAGGTGGATTTTGAAACACCAGAAGGCTACAAACTTGTGTATCCTAAAGACTATCAAGAGATAAAAGCGCGCATAGATATAGGTGAGAAGGAAAAGATAGAGAAGGAGATAACAGACAAGTATAAAAATCTACTCTGTGGCTTTAAAAAGGGATTGGATAGTATAGATTTTTCTGACCTTGAGAGGGCTTTTGAGAGGCTCTACCACATCTTTTATAAGTATTTTTGGTGTGTGCCTGCGAGCACTTGGGACCAAGAGAGAAAGGACTCTCATTACCCGGATATCTCTCTCTTTGACCATTCGCGTGTTGTTGCTTGTCTTTCTGCATCTTTTTGGACTGATTACAACATAAAAGTCATAGAGAGTTTAATGGGCAGGGGGTCTGACTTCAAGACCGCAGGTGAGAATTTAAAACTCGTACTCATTGACGGGGACATCACGGGCATCCAAAACTTTCTTTACAACCTTTCTGGCTACAAAGGCTCTGCCAAAAGGCTGAGGGGCAAAAGCTTGTTCCTTGCTATCCTTCCCGAGCTGGTGGGCAGATACCTACTTGGGGAGCTGGGCTATCCAAGGGCAAACCTTTTGTATGCTGGTGGTGGTAAGTTTTGGGCTTTGGTGGGCTACGAGGAAGGTATGGATCAAAAATTAGCAAAGATAGAGCAAAACGTAGAAGAGGCTCTCATAAGGAAGTACAATGGTGCTCTGGGATTTGTATTGACCCATCACGAATTTAACGCCAACATGCTCAGGATACAAGAAGAAAGCGGTGCTTATGCATCAAACTTTAGAGAGGTGGTAAAGAGTCTCTATGAGAAAGTAGAAGAGAAGAAAAAGAGAAAGTTCTACAGAGTAATAGAGAGGTTTGAGGAGCTTGCTAACCAAGACTGGCAAAAGCCGGAAGGGAAAGTCATCTGTCCATCTTGCAGGAGTGTGTTAATAAAAGAAGGCTACGATAAGGAGGGGAATCAATTAGTATGCCATGCGTGTAAAGAGTTTGAGACCTTGGGAGCAAAGTCAGTAAAGGCAGATTACCTACTTCTTACCAAAGACCCAGAAGAAGCGGATCTCTGGATAGAACCCATAGGTGGCATCGCCTTTTTAAAAGACAAAAAACATAACACAGAGGGCTTTTTGTATGCCATCAACAACACGAAAAATATTGAGGATGTGGATGGCTTTAGGTTCTTAGCAAGGACGGTGCCAACCGATGAAGAGAATAACGTTCTTGACCTTGAGAGCCTCGTGGAAGATGCGGAGAGTGGGTATGAGCTCTTGGGATTTGCTCGTGCAGATGTGGATAATCTGGGCTACATCTTTGCCTGCGGTCTAAAGAAGGACTATTCCATCTCAAGAGTGGCAACATTAAGCAGAAACTTGGAACTCTTTTTCTCTGGCGTGGTAAATGCCATAATAAGGGAGAGATTTCAAAAAAGCATATACACAGTTTATTCGGGTGGAGATGACCTTTTCTTGATAGGCTACTGGGAGGATAGCCTAAGTGCGATGTGTGCTATAAGGCAGGAGTTCAAGCTTTATACAGAAGGTGAGGCAAGCTCAAGGGGCAGGTTTGACCTTTCTGCGGGTATATATCTGGCTGGTCCCAAGTATCCGGTAAGGCTGGGTGCAGAAGGTGCAGGAAAGGAGGAGGACAAAGCAAAGGAGAAAAAGCCTGCGGTAGCGGTGCTATCTGAGGTTCTAACATGGGATCAGTTGGAAGAAGCCCTTGACAAGTTAGGTGAAAAGAATTACGAAAAGTTAAACCGTAGCTTTGTGTATAAAATCTATAACCTTTTAAAGCAACACTCCAAAAGAGGCGTGCTTGACATGCGTTTTTATCCACTACTTTACTACTTTACCTACAGGAACTTGGAAGAAAGTAAGGCAAAGGAATTCATTAAGCTTATTTTGGACGAAGATTATCAGATAGACTTAGAGCAAGCACGCTTTATGCTAAAGTACATACTTATGAAGACTCGTCAGAAAGGAAGTAATAAGGCAGTTAATAAAAATACAGGAGGTTAGATATGCAACACCAGAGGGGACAGTATCATCAAGAAGAGCAAGACCCTGCAGTAGAATTGGAGAACTTTTTGAAAAGCAGAGACCTTAAGGACCTGCATGACAAAGACATCTTCCATCCTAAAGGATACGGAAAAAGGTTAGCAAAAAATCTCAACATAGGAGCTGTACAACTTAGGCGCATATACCAAGAGTTTAAGAACCTGCGCGACATTGCGAAAAAAAGAGATATTGAGGCGGTGGCACCAAGGCTTTACATGTTGTATGCTCTTGTAGAGTATCAAGCTCAAAGAGGAATAATAAATGACAGATTCAAAGAGTTAATTCACAAAATACTTGATAACATAGAGAAGCACATAAGCAAGAATAAAGAAACTGCAAAGGAAAACCTCAACAGAGCTTATGAACTTATGATGTCCATAGTAGCTTACTCTAAAAAGGAAAGAGGAGGCTAAACATGTTTAGTTATAGGGGGTCTGTGATCATCACTTATCACCTGAAGGCTCTTACGGGCTTGAGGGTGGGTGGCTCTGTGGAAAACTTTGAGATAGGTGGTCTTGACAGCCCAGTGATAAAGACAACCGCACCCATACCCAAGTTTTACCAAGATGGCACGGACATGCCAGAAGGCACACCTTACATACCCGGATCTTCTATAAAGGGCAAGATGAGAAGCTCTCTTGAGTGGCTTTTAGGAAATGTGGATAAGATGCTTGAGAACAAGAAAAAGATACTTGAAGAAAGAGGTAAGCCTGAAGAGAAAAACAAAAAGTACATAGAAAACGCTGGCAAACCCTGCGATTGTGGAAGATGTAGTGTGTGTATAGTCTTTGGTACAGGAGATCAAAATACCATACAAAATATAGCAGGAGAAAACCCAAAAGAGCTTCCTGGACCGCCAAGGCTCAAGGTTTTTGATGCCTACCTGACAAAAGAGAGCTTAGAAGTCTTGCAGGAGATCACCCAAGGCTTGCTAACTGAGATAAAGACAGAAAACCAGATAAACAGGATCACATCAAGGGCACATCCACGTAAAGTGGAGCGCGTGCCTGCTGGTGCCATCTTTGAGGGTAAGATGGTTTTTGAGCTGTATAAAGAGGGAGATGAGGACCGCCTAAATCTGGTATTTACAGGCATGAGGGCATTGGAAGATAGCTACCTTGGAGGTTATGGCTCAAGGGGTTCTGGAAGGGTTAAGTTTGAAAACATAAGGCTGATATACAGACCAAAGGCATACTACCTTGGAATAGCTCAGGAGAATGAGATAGGAAAGTTTGGCTCTCTTGCGGATATAAAAGACCAAGAGATCATAAAAGAGCTTGAGGAAATCACAGGAAAGCCTAAAAATGCTGGTTGAAGTTGCCTTTAAGCCTAAGGGTCTTGTGGGCAGTCCTATAAGGTCTTTTACTCTGTTTGGGGCTATCTGCTGGGGTATAAAGTATCTATATTCAGAAGAAAAGCTTTCGGACACGCTTTCTGAGTTCAAAAAGGGTAAGCCACCCTTTTTGGTATCTTCTCCTGTGTATGAGGTAGGAGGCACGCTATACTTTCCTAAGCCACAGATGAAGTTGGGAGGTAAAGATTACTGCGAAGGAACAAAGGAAAATTACTCTAAGCTAAAGAAGTTAAAAAAGGCGTCCTTGGTTGATGAGGAGACCTTTAGAGGGTTTTTGGAAGGCAGAATAAAAACACTTGCAGACATAAAGATTACAAAAACGCAAGGCATACCCATAAAAAAACTGCTCATACCTCATGCAAGCATAAACAGGATCACAAACACCACAACAGGAGGAGAGTATTACACAGAAGAGGCTTATCATGTCAATACCTTTAAGGTTTTTATAAGGTTCTTTGATACATCCTACACAGAGCCTGTTTTGTCCGCTCTTAGGTTTGTTCCCATTGGAAAGAATAAAAGCACAGGCTTTGGACACTTTGAGGTAGAAGCAAAAGAGCTAAAAGAACATTGGATAGAAGAATACCTTCAACCTGAGAGCGATAATATGGTGCTTATTTCTGAAAGCTTTTACGATCCTAACTTTGACCTTGAACGCAGTCTTTATGACACTTTTGTTTATACTGGAGCGGTGGAGAACTACTATGAGAGAATGACAAGGTTTTTGTGGAAAAAGAGAATGCTCTACCTGAGTGCTGGAAGTGTGATGCATGTAAAACAGAGGAAGTATTATTACGGCTCTTTAAAGGTAGCACTACAAGATAACCAAAGGACCATATACCAGTATGGCTTTGCCTTTGGGCTTTTTGTGAGGGAAGGCAATGGTACAGCTTGAGCTTTTGTCCCCAGTGCATATAGGTGATGGAGAGAGGCTAACAGGTTTTGACTTTGTAAAAGAGGGACCTTATCTAAAAGTCTATTTCTTTGACAGAGTTATTCAAGTCATTGAAAGAGAACCAAGAAATCTAAGAGAGAAAATCTTTATTTCAATAAAGACCAAATCTACAGAGCGCTCCTTCCTTGAGAGCCTGTTTAGAGATGATCCGCATCTCAAGAGCAAGATAGAGCCTGTATATACAGTAAGAATTAACGGAAAGCCCCAAAGCTTGCAGATAGAGAGCTTTATAAAGAGCATGTATAAGCCCTACATACCCGGTAGCGAGATAAAGGGAGCTATCAGACATCTCTTTCTGGTTGGTGTGTTGATGGAAGATGAAGAGTTAAGGAAGGAGCTTATAGAAGCTTTACAGAAAGGACACATAAAGGACGCAGAAGAAATATTAGAGAAAAATGTTTTCTATCCAAGGAACGTACAAAAAAGAAATGCTCAGCAAGACCTTTTTAAAGCCTTTGTGGTTTCTGATAGCGAACCCATAGACCCAAGCCATCTACAGGTAGAAGTGCCAGAGCTTGTAGGTTCAGATGAGAAAATTTATCCTTGCGAAGCTCTAAAAGAGGGCACGGTAGTGAATTTCAGGGAGTATATAGACCAAAAAATACTGCCTCATTTTAGCAATTTTGGGAGCTACAGGTTTCTTGATTACATAAAGCCTGAGAACTTCTACAAAAAGCTAAAGGAGTTCTCACAGAAGTTTTACGGAGATTTATTAGATGAGGAAATAAAGTTTTTCAAGAGAAAGGGAAAACACCAAACGGTTCTGCATTTGGAAAACATAAAGAAAAGACTTAATGATGGGATACTCTTGAGACTTGGAAAGCACGAGGGTTATCTGAGCACTACTGTTATGCTTTTGGTAAAGAGAGAAGACCCAAAGCTTTTTGAGAAGGTCTTTAGGCAAACTCAATCCAAAGTAAGAAACGAGGTCAATAAGACCAGAAGAATAACGCAAGATGGCAAGACTTTTGGATGGGCTCTTTTGAAGGTGTAAGATGCCAGCAATACTGAGGCTAAAGTTTAAGCTTTCAGAACCCATAAGCAACCCAACACCTTCTGAAGTGCATGGCATTTATCTTAGACTTCTGCCAGAAGAGATCACAGGCAGGATACACGACCTTAAGAAAAAACCCTTTTCCCTTTGGATACTTTCCGCAGATAGCCAAAGCTTGGAACTAAGATTGGGAGTGTTAGACGATGAGCTTATACCCATTATCTTTTACGAATACTACACGCAGGAAAAAGACCTATACCTAAGGTCCGCAAAGGTCATGACCATAAAACCATACGGTATAAAACAGGAGAAGGCAAGAACCTACGAAGAACTCTTAAACACAAAACCTTTAAAAAACATCTGCCTTGAGTTTCTCAAACCCACTTCCTTTAGGCGCTACAGGTGGGACTACATCTTACCCAACCCTGTGCTCATATTCAAAAACCTACTGACCAGATGGAACAGCTTTTCTAAGCACCAACTAAACATAAAGAACTTGGAGGAAGAGTTAGCCAAAAAAGTAGGCATAAAGGCACTGGAACTTCATTCCACAAACCACACAATAGGAAGCAACATAACCTTTAGGGGCTTTTTGGGTATAGTGTGCTACACCACAGAAGACCCAGAGCTTGCCAAAACCCTCTCTGTGCTTGCACGCTTTGCAGAGTATGCAGGAGTAGGACAAAAAACCACCATGGACATGGGTATGGTAAAGTTGCACCGTATGTAAAAATGTGTTATACTTTTAGAAAACTGAGGGGTCATATGATCCCTTGTTATATTGGCAACTGAATAAGGTTTAGGTTTGTAAGATTATAGGAGCACTATAGCTTTAATACCTTCATCAAAACACTTTGGCATTTTGATGTTTTGATGAGGTACTTTTGGAATGGTTGGGTTTGAATGCTTAGAAATGGCACTTTTTTAGCCCATTTTTGGGAACTGAAAATTTCCGAAAATTAACTTCATTTAAAGAGGGTAGCCCATTGACAAAAAGCTTAAGAGAGAATAAGATCAAACATATAAGGATTTGGGGTTTTTAGCCCACCGTGTGGGATTGAGACACTTGTGCGGGTGTGGGTTCTATACGGACGGGAGTATTGTGTTTTTAGCCCACCGTGTGGGATTGAGACATAACTGTTATCAATGATGTAGTGGTTCTTTCTTGAGGTTTTTAGCCCACCGTGTGGGATTGAGACCGCTGTCTTTCCTAAACAATGCCTTGCGGGTATATCGGTTTTTAGCCCACCGTGTGGGATTGAGACGGAGCAAGCAAAACTTGTTCGCCTTCGCTAGAAACAAGTTTTTAGCCCACCGTGTGGGATTGAGACTGAGATCAACCCCTCGTATGGAGAGGTTTCAGCGGCGATCTTAATGTTTTTAGCCCACTGTGTGGGATTGAGACGTGCTCGGAGAGTACTTGTATATTTTGATCTCGTTCGTTGCAAGTTTTTAGCCCACCGTGTGGGATTGAGACAAAGAGTTCATGAAGTCTAAGACAAAGAGTTTAAAGCTGTTTTTAGCCCACTGTGTGGGATTGAGACCATGATTCGTCTGTTGCTTCTTCAAAGAATAGCCACTGCGTTTTTAGCCCACTGTGTGGGATTGAGACATCCTTAACTAAGATGCACTCTCCAGACGGGAAAAGGTTGTTTTTAGCCCACTGTGTGGGATTTGGATACCTTTTGAATTGAAAGGACAAGGAAAGTTTGAATTATGATAAAATACCTTTTATGGCTGTCAGAATAGATATAAACAGCATACAAAGGGATATGTTTATTGAACATGCAGGTCAGCCTTATAGGGTTATTGACTACGAGCATGTGAAACCCGGCAAGGGTCAGGCTTTTGTCAGGATAAAAGCCAAAAACATGCAGACAGGAAATGTGATAGAACTAACCTATAAGTCCTCTGATACCATTGAGCTTGCGGATTTTGAACAGGTCTTTGCAGAATACTCTTACAATGACGGTAGCAATTACTACTTTATAAGTCAGCAAACTTACGAAATGATACCCATTCCCGCAGAAAACATAAAAGAAGAGATAAAGTTTCTAAAAGAAGGTATGACAGTGGTTGTATTTCTTTACAAAGGACAACCTGTAGGTATAGAACTGCCCAAACATGTAGAACTAAAAGTTATTGAAACAGAGCCAGCTTTTAAGGGAGATACTGCAGCAGGAGGAACAAAGCCAGCAAAATTGGAAACAGGTGCAGTGGTTCAAGTGCCCTTCTTTATTAACGAAGGGGACATTATAAAGGTGGATACAAGGAAGGGTGTGTATGTAGAAAGGGTCAAGTAATGGACAAAGAGTTTATAAAGGAACTCATAAGCTTAATCAAAGGTAGCGACATAAAGACTCTAAGCATAGAAACCCAAGACCTAAAGCTACACATAGAAACATATCACAAAGATCACCCATTGAAAACAGAACCTCAAAAAGAGCCAAAACACATAGAGATTCTTCCACCATCGGAAAAATCTGAGGAAGAAAAACACCTGCATGTGATAAAAAGCCCTCTTGTTGGCACTTTTTACAGGTCTCCATCTCCGGGTGCACCACCTTTTGTGGAAGTTGGGGACATAGTATCTCCCGGACAGATACTTTGCATAATAGAGGCTCTAAAGGTGATGAACGAGATAGAAAGCGATGTGCGTGGAAGGATAGTAAAGATATTAGTTGAAAACGGAGAAACTGTAGAGTATGGACAGCCTTTATTTTTAATAGATACGAGCGTGTAAAATGGAAGAAAAGAGTGTTAGCCTTTTACTATCTTCTGAAGAGGACACTTTTATAGCGCAAACCTCTGAGGGAAGCATAAAAGTGGGTCATCATGGTTATAAACCTATGGAACTTCTTCTTGTTGCCTTAGCAGGTTGTTCTGGTGTTGATGTATCAAGCATTCTTAGGAAGAAAAGACAGAAAGTAAAGAGCATAAAGATAGACGCTATAGGCAAAAGGAGAGACGAGTTTCCAAGGGTGTATGAAAGTATAAAGCTCATATACACCGTTGTAGGGGAGAACATAGACAAAAAGGCGGTAGAATCTGCAGTGAAGTTATCCATAGATAAGTACTGTAGTGTGTATGCCATGCTAAGCAAAGCGGTTTCCATCGATGTGGAGATACAAGTATGGGAAGAGAAAGAATAGTAGAAAAATTTAGCAAAGGTGAAAAGGTGCTTGTGTGCTACCTTATGGCGGGATATCCCGATTATGAGACATCCCTTGAAGCCTTTAGGACTGTTCTCAAAGCAGGTGCGGACTTTCTTGAGATAGGTTTTCCTTTCTCTGACCCTATCGCGGATGGGATTACCATACAGATGGCCCACGAAGAGGCTCTAAAGAGAGGCACAAGGTTAAAGCACGTTTTGAGCATAAGCTCTACACTCAGAGGCGAATTCCCAGACATACCCTTTTTCCTTATGACTTATTACAACCCTGTGTTTAAGGTAGGTCTTGAAAGGTTCTGTGAGCTTGCCAAAGACAGCGGTATAGACGGCTTTATAGTGCCAGACCTTCCACCAGAAGAGTGTTGGGAATTAAAAAGATACACTCAAAAATTTGGACTATCTTTGGTGCTTCTTGCTTCACCCACAAGCTCAGAAAGAAGGTTAAAGCTCATATGCGAACACACAGATGACATGACTTATTTTGTCTCCATTACAGGAACTACCGGTGCCAGAGAAAAACTTCCCATAGAGAGGCTAAAACTAGACATAGAGAGATACAGAAAAAACTGTGATAAACCTGTAGTGGTTGGATTTGGTGTTTCCAACGGAGAACAGGCAAGAGCGATAGGAGATTTCTCAGAGGGTGTTGTGGTAGGAAGCGCCTTAGTAAAGCTTGCGGGTGAAAGAAAGCTTCAAGAGCTTTCCCAAAAGGTGCAGGAGTTAAAATCATCGTTAAAATTGTGTCTAAAACCTTAGATAAATAAAAGTCTTGAATTAACATACTCTTTTTGAGATCTTATAAACCATGAAGACTTCACTCAAAGTAGAGGGTATGACCTGTGTAAACTGCGCAAGGACCATAGAAATAAACCTTAAAAGACTCAAAGGTGTAAAGTCAGTGGAAGTTTCTTTTGAATTGGGAAGGGTTCAGGTGGAGTTTGACGAAGAGCTTCTTTCGGTAGAGAACATAAAGGAAGCTATAGAATCCCTTGGTTATAGGGTGTCAAAAGGCACTGAAGAAAGGAATAAAGACCTTTTTATACTTTTGTTTTGCATCTTTATAAGCTTGTTTTTTATACCACTTATGTTTTTCCATAATGTCCGTGTGGAATTTGTCCTTGCATCGTTGGTGCAAATTATAGGTGGGTACAGCTTTTACAAGTCCGCTTACAGGTCCCTGATCTCTGGTGTGGGGAATATGGATCTTTTGGTAGCTCTTGGAAGCACTGGAGCGTATCTGTATAGTGTGCTAACTATGCTGAAGGTGCTTGAAGGATCGCCCTTTTTTGAGACCTCCGTATTTCTTATAACCTTTGTGAGATTAGGAAAGTATTTGGAAGAGAGAGCAAAGGAAAGAGCGGTAAAATCTTTAAAAGAGCTTTTCGGAATTCAAACCAGCAAGGTAAGACTGCTAAGAAAGGATGGAAAAGAAGAAGAAAAAAATGTTCAAGAGGTGTTCATAGGAGACATTATCCTTCTTAGGACAGGCGACCTTGTACCTCTTGATGTTTATGTACTTGAAGGAAAGGTTGAGGTGGATGAATCTGTAATTACAGGAGAGAGTAAACCCGTCCTAAAGACAGCAGGACAGCGTATATTTTCAGGAAGTCTGATAATTAACGGTTATGCCAAAGCCAAGGTGGAAAAAACCCTTGCAGGCAGTTATGTATCTTTGCTTATAAAACTTGTTGAGGATGCTTTAAAGCAAAAACCCAAGATACACAGGATAGCTGACAGAGTTGCCCACTATTTTGTCCAGGTTGTGGTAATTATTTCTCTGCTTGTGTTTACCTTGTGGTATCTAAGCACAGGGGATCTACAAAAAAGTGTTAGCTTTGCCCTTTCAGTGCTTGTGATCTCTTGTCCGTGTGCCTTTGGCATAGCGGTTCCGTTAGTTCTAACGGTGGGTCTTTTGAGAGCCTACAGAAAGGGTCTGTTAGTAAAAAATCCTTCGGTGCTTGAAAGAATAAAAGACATAGATGTGCTTCTTCTTGACAAAACGGGTACACTCACAGAGAGCATTCCAAAAGTAGTAAAGGCAGTTTTTCACACAGAAGATGCTTTAGACCTGGCTTTTTCAGTAGCTAATGCTTCTAACCATCCTCGTGCAAAAGCTATAAGAGACTACTGCGAGCAAATGAAAGCAAAAACCGTTAGTTTACAAGACTGCACAGAAGTGCCGGGGGAAGGTATTTACTGTGGGGATTATTACTTAGGCAATCCTTCAGCGCTTGGTATGAATCATAAAAACTCTATCACTGTTTTGACTAAGGGAAAGGAAATTATCGGAGAGTTTCATCTTGAGGAAAGGATCAGAAGTGATGTAAAGGACACACTCAACTATTTGAAAAATAGAGGTATAAAGCTTGTGATGATCACGGGTGATGCGCAAGAGAATGCCAGACGTATAGCCAACGCTCTTGGTATAGAGGAGTTTTACGCGGAGGTAAAGCCAGAGGATAAACTCGCTGTGCTTGAAAAGTATCAGAGCATGGGACACAGAGTAGGTATGGTGGGAGATGGGATAAATGATGCTCCAGCTATGGCAAAAGCACATGTTTCTTTTGCAGTAGGTTCCGGAACGGACATAGCCAAAAGAGTGTGTGATGTGGTGATCCTTTCAGGTTTGCAAGGCATCAAAGACCTTTTTGAAATGGCAGATGTTGTCAGCAGACGCATAAAGCAAAACCTCTTTTGGGCATTTTTCTACAACGCTCTTGGTATACCAGTTGCAGGAGGTCTATTTTCCTCTTATGGAGTGGTGCTAAAACCAGAAATAGCTGGACTTATGATGGTTCTCTCTTCTTTGAGCGTAGTCATAAACTCCATAAGAAAGTGAAATTTTCTGTTATAATCTTATAAAACAGGAGGAAAGGTATGGCAGTCAGAATAAGGCTTACGCGATTTGGAAGAACTCACCACCCCATTTATAGGATAGTGGTTATGGATGCAAAAAGTCCCAGAGAAGGCAAGTATATAGACATATTGGGAACTTACGACCCTATAAACAAACGGTTGGAAGTTAAAGAGGATAAAGTAAAAGATTGGCTGTCCAAAGGTGCGCAGGTCACAGACCGCGCCAAAAGTCTTCTCAAAAGTGCAAAAATACTCTAAGACAAGGAGGTAGGAACATGAGCCAGCTCAGAGACATCGTAGAGATTACCGCCAAGTCCTTGGTGGACAATCCGGAGCATGTGAATGTGGTGGAAATTGAAGGAGAGAAAACTGTAGTTATTGAACTCAGGGTTGACCAAAAAGACCTTGGCAAGGTTATAGGAAAGCAAGGAAGGATAGCAAGGTCTTTAAGGACTATCCTTTCAGCCATGGGCAGAAAAATTAACAAAAGGGTGGTCCTTGAGATATTAGAATAACGGTCCGTAGCTCAACTGGATAGAGCGTGGGACTACGGATCCCAAGGTTGCGGGTTCGACTCCCGCCGGACCGGTGTTAAGATTAATTAACGGAGGTGTATCATGAAAAAGCTGGTCTTAGCAGTAGGTCTGGCTGGAATCGTATACGCACAGCCCAAGATAGAAATCAAAAATGCATGGGTAAGGGAAGTGCCACCAGTATCAAGCATGAGCGCCGCTTACATGATAATAGAAAACAAAGGAGACCAGCCGGACAAACTTCTATCCGCATCCACAAGCATAGCTAAGGTGGTGGAGATTCATAAAACTGTTGGTGGCAAAATGAGGAGAGTAAAAGCTTTGGAGATACCACCTGGTAAGAGCGTAGAGCTAAAACCTGGAGGCTACCATCTTATGCTCATAAACTTAGTGCAAAAGCCCAAAGAAGGACAAAAGGTAGAGCTAACCCTTAAGTTTGAAAAGTCAGGAGAAGTAAAGGTTCAAGCGGACGTGAAAAAATCGGAAGAAAAAGGACACGAAGGGCACCACCACCATTAACGCTGTACGTATAGGACTATACCCAAACCTATTAGCGCAGTTATAACACCCGTTATAAGTATCATGCCCCATCCCATGGGATAGTGGGAGGAAGCTCCCATAAAGAGTAGCATAGGGTAAGAAAGGGTGAAGTTTATTCTTGAGAAAAGCAATGCCCTTTTGCCCCAACTTGGGTCAGGTTTTTCTCCTTTAACGGTTGCCTGTATGATCCTTTTCTGATTTGGCCAGATAAATAACCAAACATTTAACATCATAATTATGCCCAATATTCCACCCACAAGTATAGTTTTTGCTGAATCCGATTGTACAACATCACCAACGGACCAATACTTTATGTAGATAAGCATAAGACCCACCAAAACGGTTACTACTGATGCGTATCTAAACCACGCAAGAGCCAAAGGCATGAGTTTGGGTATGTGTGCCGGTCTTTCTTCTGGTTTTGTTATCTTTATGTAAGGTGTGTTTACAAGAGTAAAGAAGAAGAGCATGCCTACCCAAATGGTGCCCGCAATAAAATGCACCCATCTTAAGAAGAGTTCTAGCTCTGGCATGTTCGCATCTCCTTTTTTATATTTTCAAGATGATCGCTCTCATAAAATTATCCCTGCAAAATAGTTAATATAATATAGAAAGAAAAACTCTAACAAGGAGGTGAAGCAATGGCTATCCACAAGCTACAACCAAAGGATCACCTTAAACCTTCAGACCTCAGGGGGATATCCAACGAGCAGATAGAGCCTCACTTTGAAGCCCATTACAAGGGCTATGTAGCTAAATACAACGAAATTCAAGAAAAGCTTGCGGACAAAAGTTTCTCCGACAGAAGCAAGGCAAATCAGAACTACTCCGAATACAGGGAGCTCAAAGTAGAGGAAACTTTCAATTACATGGGTGTTGTCCTTCACGAGCTCTATTTTGGACACCTGAAACCTCAAGGACAACCTTCTGAAGCTTTAAAAAGGAAGGTAGAGGAAGACTTTGGTTCTTGGGATGCCTGCATTCAGGAGATAAAGGCTGCAGGTATAGCCTTCAGAGGGTGGGCAATTCTTGGTCTTGACATCTTTTCAGGTAGGCTTGTGGTGAACGGACTTGACGCTCACAATGTTTATAACTACACAGGGCTTATACCCATAATAGTGCTTGACACATACGAACACGCTTACTATGTGGACCAAAAGAACAAAAGACCTCCGTATATAGATGCCTTCCTTGAAAGCCTAAATTGGGATGTTATCAACGAAAGGTTTGAAAAGGCTATGAAGGCTTACGAAGTATTAAAAGATTTTATAAAGTGAGCCTCTTTTGGGGCTCTTCATTTTTTACAAAAAGTACCACATTTGCCTTTTTTACAAAGTCCTTCTTTAGATCATCTTCTTTGTAAACCTCTGCAACCACCATACCTTTTCTTAGAAGCCTCATACGCAACTTCTCAGCTACCCTTCTGTCGTTAACTTTTAAAACCTTCATGGGATATATAGTAGGGAATAAAAGTTAAGATTTTATGAACACAAGCTTATGCGTGTATAATTTAAAAATTATGGTAGGATGGCTAATTAAAAAGATTATAGGAACAAAGAACGAGAGAGAGGTAAAGAGGCTCAGGCGGTATGTGAGGCAGATCTCTGAGAAAGAGAAAGAGCTGGACTCTCTTACCAACAGAGAGATTATAGAGCTTTCTAAAGAACTGCATCTGAAGGTTTCTACCGATGAGCATCTGCGCGAGAGGATAATAAATGGTGAGATCACCGATGAAGTGATCTTAGGCTTTGCGCTTGTAAGAGAAGCGGGAAAAAGAACTATAGGGCTTAGGTTCTTTGATGTTCAGTTGATAGGTGGTCTTGTACTTCATCAGGGTAAGATAGCGGAGATGAAAACGGGAGAGGGGAAAACCTTAGTAGCCACTTCTGCTGTTTATATAAACGCTCTTACTGACAAAGGAGTGCATGTGGTCACGGTCAATGACTATCTTGCAAGAAGGGACGCTCAGTGGATGGGTCCCATATACAAGTTCTTAGGGCTTGATGTGGGAGTCATAAACTCTGACTACTCTTCTTATAAGGTAGAGTGGGTAAGCGAAGAGTTGGTTCAAGAAGCAATAGAGAAGGACCTTCGCGTTTGGCCAAAGGGATACTTTGAGGAGGTTCTTCCTTCTGAGCTCATAGATATGACTGCTAAAAAGGCTTTTCTTACTAAGTTAGAACCCTGCGAAAGAAGAGAAGCATACCAAGCTCACGCAACTTACGGAACCAACAACGAGTTTGGTTTTGACTACTTGCGGGATAACATGGCCATATCCCTTGATGATATAGTGCAGGTAAAAGGGCATAACTTTGCCATTGTGGACGAGGTAGACTCCATACTCATAGACGAGGCACGCACCCCCCTTATCATATCAGGACCTTCTCAGATGGATACTTCCGCATACTACAGAGCGGATCAGGTGGTAAGAAAGCTAAAAAAGGATGAGGACTTTATTGTAGATGAAAAGAACAGGACGGTAATTTTGACGGAACAGGGCATAAGAAAGTCGGAAGAACTTTTGGGCGTTGATAATCTCTACGATGTGAAAAACATAGACTTACTTCATGCGCTAAACCAAGCTCTAAGAGCTCATCATTTGTTTAAGAGAGATGTTCATTACATAGTCCGGGACGGAGAGGTGCTTATAGTGGATGAGTTCACAGGCAGGGTTCTGCCGGGCAGAAGATGGTCCGATGGATTGCATCAGGCTATTGAAGTAAAAGAGGGAGTTCCCATACAGCAGGAAAACCAGACACTGGCAAGCATAACCTTCCAGAACTACTTTAAGCTCTACAAGAAACTTTCTGGTATGACGGGCACTGCAGAAACAGAAGCTCTTGAGTTTAAAGAGATATACGGTCTTGATGTGGTAGTTATTCCAACGCATAAACCTGTCAAAAGACATGACCACCCTGACATGGTTTACAAAACCAAAAAGGAAAAGTGGCAAGCGGTTATAAATTACATAAAGGAGGAACATCAAAAGGGAAGACCCATTTTGGTAGGTACTGTGTCCATAGAGGACTCTGAGCATCTCTCTGAACTGTTAAAAAAGGAAGGCATACCTCACAATGTGCTCAACGCCAAGCATCACGAAAGAGAAGCGGAGATCATAGCGCAAGCGGGTAGGCTCAATGCGGTCACCATATCTACCAACATGGCAGGAAGAGGTACAGACATACTTCTTGGTGGAAATCCAGAGTATCTTGCAAAAGAAATACTTGCCAAAAGAGGGAAAACACCAGAGACTGCCACACAGGAAGAGTGGAAGCAAGCCTTAGAGGAAGCCTACAAGATAACTCAAGAAGAGAAGGAGAAGGTACTGCAGTTAGGTGGACTGCTGGTTATCGGTACAGAAAGACACGAATCGCGCAGGATAGATAACCAGCTTAGGGGAAGGGCAGGAAGGCAGGGAGACCCAGGAGAAACCAGGTTCATACTCTCTCTTGAAGATGACCTTATGCGTATTTTTGGTGGAGACAGAGTAAAGAAGATGATGGAATTTCTCAAAATACCCGAAGGAGAACCCATAGAAAGCAGGATGGTGACCAAAGCCATAGAAAACGCACAGAAAAGAGTTGAAGCCCAAAACTTCCAGATAAGGAAGAGACTTCTTGAGTACGACAATGTGATGAATACCCAGAGGCTTACTGTATACAGTATAAGAAGGGATATACTGGAAGGCAAGTATCTCAAAGAGTATGTGGAAGAATTTATAAGGGATGTGCTTGAGGAAAAAGTGCACCAACTGCTTCCTGAAGAAGAACCAGAACTGTGGGAAACTAAGCCTCTTGAGGATTACCTCAAAGAACTAACGGGAAGGGACATAAAACTTCCACCCGCAAGGGACAAAGAAGAACTCATAGAAAAACTCACAAATACGGTAAAACAAATATACGCGGAAAAAGAAGAAACCTTAGGCAAAGAGCTTATCTCTGAAATAACCAGGATAGTTTTACTCAATAACCTAGACCACCTGTGGAGAGAGCACCTTCATGTTCTTGATAGGCTAAGAGAGGGCATTTACCTGAGGGGATACGCTTCCAGAGATCCTCTCATAGAATACAAAAAGGAGGCTTTTTACCTCTTTGAGAACATGATGTTTAAATTTAAGGAAAGCTCCATATCAGACCTTCTTAAGGTTGAAGTAAAGTCTCAGGAGGAACTAAAGCAGGAGGTACAAAGAGAAGAAGAGCAGGCAGAGAAACTTCTAAAACAGGCAGTCTTTAGTGGTGTGGAAGGTAAAGCAGACCAAAAAGGTCCCAGAAGGAAAACGCTAAAGGAAAGACTGCAATCAAAGAGAAGGAGATAAGTTCAAAAGTTCAAATACTCTCCTATTCTTTATATCCTGCCTTCTTTCCCAGACTATATTTTGCAGTTCCCATGTGTCTATGTAAAGCTCGTATCTGCTCACAGACAGGTTGTAATTTCTGACAAACTCAAGAACCTCCAAGAGTTCTTCTTCTGAAGCTTTAAGCACTGATCTTTTTATGTATAAACTGAGTTCCCTTGCCAAATGCTCGTCCTTTACATCCAGAGAAAGTTTTTCTGCCTTAGTGAGCACATCCTTTATCTTCTCAAGGGGAGAATCTTCCTTTAGAAGGACAAGCAGTTGAGACTTTAAAAAGAGCGTGAGCCTTTCCCTTATGTACTGAGCGGTGTGAAACTTTAGAGACTTTGAGTGTTGAACTAAGTCCTCCAAAAGAAACTCGTAATCTTTTAGAAACTCGCTTTCTTCCTTTATGTAGTCCATAGCCCACTTTTCAAAAACTTCCTTGGCGTAGAGGGAAGGTAGGGATGAGGCGGAGAAATCTTTTAACTGCTCCTCAAAGAGGAACTCTTCTTCAGTTTCTGTATCTACAAGCCTAACCGTGTTTTCCTGTAGTACCTGAAAGTTCCACTTTCCTAAGCTATCGGTAGAATTTTTCAGTTCTGATAGGTGCAGTACAAGGGCACATTTGGAAATATCCTGTGGAGAATACAACCTTGGAAGTACAAGGTTTTTCCATACACCAAGCCCATTACCGTAAGCCTGTATGTTGCTGGGAGCATACTCTAAATGTCTCAGGAGCAATTTTTCTGAAATGGGATCTTCCACCAAGTCTATGGCTCTTTTGGCAAAGAGGAGGTTGTTAACAGTCTCAATACCTGATATCTCCGCAAAGAACCAACCGTCAGAAGAAAAAGACAGCTGAATGTATTTTACAGCGTTTAATAGCTTTAGTGCCTTTATCCTTTCCTCTTTGCTGAACTTTTTCTTTGCGTATTTTGCAAAGTATTCATCCTTTGAACCACCCAGTATAACATCAATGAATCCCAAAATGGCTTTGGGCACATCGGAGAAATACTCTTCCAGTTGGTTATAGACTATCTCTTTTATCCTTGAGCGAACAGCTTCTAAGCCTTCCCTAAGAGGTTTCCTCCACTTTTGATGCCAACCCTCCATCCCTCCACTACTACACCCACAATCGCTTCTCCATCTTTCTATGCCGTGTGGACAGCTCCAAGATGTGTTGAAGTTTATGTCTGTAGAGAGTTTAGGTATTTTTTCTCTATAGAAAGCTTCAAGAGTGGTGAAATTTGAAGATTGGGTAAACATATAAGCGAGTCCCATCTCACCAAACTTTTTGTGATGTCCAAAGGTCTCTCCATCTACAGCTATGAGGGTTAGGTCTTTCCTTGACTTTAGCAGTTCAAGAAGGTGTTTTGCATCGCTTAAAAGCTCGCCAAAGGCTACACCCTGAGAGAGCTCTCCATCATAAACAAATATGTCCATATGACCTTCCTGCAAGTAGTATCTTAAAAAGCTACCCTTTGTCTTTACCTGATGGGGTGCAAGGATAATGTACTTTACTCCGTATTTTATGAGTATCTGCAAGGTTTCTTTATCCACTGCAAGCTCAGGAAGCCAAAAACCGTTGGGTTTTCTGCCAAAGAACTCTTCAAAGGCTCTTATACCCCAGAAGATCTGTATTTCCTTATCTTCCTGAGGATCTAAGGGTAATATAGTGTGATTGAAAGATGTGGCTATGGCGTTTTCAGAACCCTCTTTTATCTTCTTTAAAATCTCAGGGTGATGCTTTTCTATCCAGTCAATAAGCGTCCAGCCCATATTAAAGCTCATCTTTGAGTAGTTGTTTACTGTTTCTTTTACCTCTCCCTCTGATAGATAATGAGCGTAAGCGTTGGGAAGATAGCACTCTCTGTAGATGCGTTCGTTCCAGTTATCATAAGGATAGGCAGTATCTTCAAGCATTATCTCCCCTATATAAGGGTTGGTCCTGTAGGGTTGGTAAAAGTGTCCGTGAATGACAAAAGTGTTCATTGTTCTAAAAATGCACCCATGCTTCCAAACTTTTCTATTCTTTCTCTTAGTATCTCTTCAGCGCTTTTTGAGACAAGCTCTCTTATACATTTTCTTAAGAAATACTTGAGTACTCTTGCACTTCTGACAGGGTCTATGTGAGATGCACCTAAGGGTTCAGGTACAATGTAGTCTATCACACCGAGCTTTAGCAGATCTTGAGCAGTTAGCTTTAGAGCTGAAGATGCTTCTTTTACCTTGGACTGATCCTTCCAAAGTATGGCTGCACAACCTTCAGGCGAAATAACGGAATAGATGGCGTTTTCAAACATGAGCACCCTGTTGGCAACAGCCAAAGCGAGTGCACCACCGGAACCTCCCTCACCTATAATTACTGCTATGGAAGGCACTTTTAGGTATCCAAAAGTGTAAAGACTTTCCGCTATAGCTTCCGACTGTCCCCTTTCTTCTGCACCTATTCCCGGATAGGCTCCAGGTGTATCCACAAAGGTGATCACGGGCATTAGGTACTTTTCCGCAAGTTTGGCAACCCTTATGGCCTTCCTATAGCCTTCCGGATGAGGCATACCGAAGTTTCTTTCCATTTTTTCCTTTGTGCTTTTTCCCTTTTCGTGTCCTATTACCGCAACGGGCATGCCTTCAAAGTAAGCAAAGCCAGCGACAATGGACTTGTCATCTCCAAAGCATCTATCACCATGCAATTCAATAAAGTCTTTGAAGATCATATTTATGTAATCCAAAGTGTGGGGTCTTTGTGAATGACGAGCCAAGAGTACCCTATCCCAGGGATCAAGCTTTTTGTAAAGTTCCTTAGCTTTCTTTCTTAACTCTCTCTGAAGTTTTCTAAGTTCCTCTTCCTTCTCTCTGTTTCCCAATTTGTAGATACGTTTTAACTGATCAACCTTCTGGTAAAGTTCCAAATAGTCTTTTTCAAACTCAAGGATCATGATTTAAGATTATATCTAAATATTTTCTGCTATAATAATAGGCATGGAAAGAACACTCATAATCATAAAGCCCGATGCCTTCCAAAAGGGAGCAACGGGAAAAATAATAGACAGGTTCATAGAGGAAGGTTTTAGGATACTTGCCATGAAGCTTTTTAGGTTTAGCAAAGAGCAAGCGGAGAAGTTTTACATAGTTCATAAAGACAGACCCTTTTACAGTGAGCTTGTGGAGTTTATGACATCAGGACCTGTTGTTGCCTGCGTTCTTGAAGGTGAGAATGCTATAAAGAGGGTGAGAGACATTATAGGACCCACGGATAGCGAGGAGGCAAGAAGGGTTGCACCTTCCTCTATAAGAGCTCTCTTTGGTACGGACAAGGGGAAAAACGCTATTCACGCTTCGGATTCAAAAGAGTCTGCAGATTACGAGATACCTTTTATATTTTCCCGTCTTGAACTAGTTGAATGATCTTCTCTGCTATCTTCTGAGGCGCTGTATGTGCGCTCACCTGAATGTGAGCCTGTAAGTACTTTTGTCTTCTCTGTTCATACAAAGCTTTAAGCTCTTTTAGACTTTTCCTTAGCATAGGCCTGTTGTTATTTCCTAAACACCTTTGCATAAAGTTATCAAAACTCACATCAAGCCATACCACTAAGCCTTTTTCTTTCATGATCTGCATGGCTTGTTGGTTAGCGCCGAGACCTCCCCCCGTGCTTATCACCACCTTCTTTTCTAATGATAACCTTTTGAGAACTCTTAGCTCCACATCTCTAAAGTATTCTTCGCCTTTCTTTTCAAAGATCTCTTCTATACTCATGCCTTCCTCTTTATACACCTCCTCATCTGTGTCATAAAAATGCCACTGAAGCTTTTCCGCCAGGATTCTACCCACGGTGGTTTTACCGCTACACATAAAACCTATAAGGAATATCCTTTCAAACTTCATGTCTAACGAACAGTAAATTAAGGAGAGAGAGGAAACTCCCTAAAATTATAAAAGCAGAAAGCTGTTTGGGTCTTAAGCCTTTCACCAAATTCATATGAACTACGAAAGCGTAGTATATCCACAGAAGCAGTGTAAATACTAGCTTTGGGTCGTTTATCCAATGTTTACCAAAGTGTATCCTTGTCCAGAAACTTCCAAAGATGAGCGTAAGGGTAAAAAAGACAAAGGCCAGGTTTATCATAAGCCTCTCTGAAAACCTAAGAAGATTTATGGGTAATGAAAAGGTGGGCATGTCTTTGTGCTTTAGTTTTTTCTCCAGCAAAAGTCTAAAGAAACTTGCTAAACCTCCAAAGAAGGCGCATGTATAAGCAAATAAGGCGGAAAGTGTGTGTAAAGAATAAAGAGGATTTCTGTATGGAGATGGTTCTGAAGGCAGCGCAAGTAAGTCAGACAAGAACCCAAAAAAGGAAAATACTGCAGAAAGTCTGAGCAGTTGAGGATTTTTTAAGGAAAATACTATAAGGGCAAGTATCATTGTGTTTCCAAGAAGGCCTATAAACCCGTAAATATTAGCAAAGGGAAAGCTACCTAATTTAAAACCCATGTGAAACACATAGGCAAAGTAAAACAAGAGTGCAAAAAGCATAGAAAAAAAGATAGTTCTGTTAGGTAGTTTACCACGGTAAGAAAAAAGTAGTGCTATAAAAAAAGACAAAAGGTAAAAACCCATGCTAATTACCAGCATCTTATATAGTTTAAGATATATGAAAGTTTTGGGATTGGATTTGGCAGGAAGTCCAAAAAGAAAAACTGGCGTTGCTTATTTGGAAAACAATAAGGTTAAAGTAGGTATCATTTATGAAGATGAGCACATTTTAAAGCTATCTGAAAACTTTGATCTTGTTATGATAGACGCACCGCTGAGTCTTCCAGAAGGTAGAAAAAGTATAGAGGATAGAGGACCCCACTTTAGAGAGTGTGATATAAAACTACGCACATTTGGTATAAGGTTTTTCCCAATTACTCTTGGACCTATGAGAATGTTAACTACAAGAGCATTGAAAATTAAGGGTATTTTGGAAGCTAAGGGTATAAAAGTTTTTGAGACTTTTCCGGGTGCCCTTTACGATATTTTTGGCGTAAGGAGGAAGGATAAGGAAGCTATAAAAAACCTCTACAAATCCATTGGTTTTACCTTGGAAGATAGAGAATACTACCAAGATGAGCTTGATGCATTGGCTTGTCTTCTTTCAGGGATTCGCTATTTGTCCTGCAAGGCTATGATATTTGATGGGAAGGACGGTGTTATAGTGATTTGAGCAGAGTTTTAGGTTAAAACACCTAAAACTTTATCTACATCTTCCACCTTCTCTACATGTAGTACTCTCACATGAGGAACAGTTTGTTGTACGAGCTTTGAAAGGACATTTTTGGGACCTATTTCCACAAAGGTATCTACACCTTCCTGAACCATGTATTGAACGCTCTGATACCACTTGACCGGTGAGAATATCTGCCTGTAAAGGTTTTCTCGTATTTCATGAGCCATGGTGTGTGCCAAAGCGGTGTAGTTTTGTACTAAAGGTATGCTTATATTCTTTATGGGTGTCTGAGCGAGTTTTAGCCTAAAAGCGTCAGCTGCTGGCTTCATAAGAGAACAGTGTGAAGGTACAGAAACCTTCAAAGACACTACCTTACCCCCCATATCTTTGGCTATCTGGCTTGCCTTTTCCACTGCAGGTTTTTCGCCTGATATGACTGTCTGTTCAGGTGAGTTATAGTTGGCAGGTTCTACTATCCCCTCATCGCTGGCAAGCTTGCAGGCTTCTTCTACCTTTTCTGGTGGAAGCTTGAGAACAGCTACCATAGCTCCCTTTCCTTCTGGGACAGTTTCCTGCATGTACTTGCCCCTAAGATGTGCAAGCCTTACCGCCTCAAAGAGCTCCACACCCCCTGCTACACATAAAGCTGTGTATTCACCAAGAGAGTGCCCTGCTACAAAGCTCGGTTCTGGAAAGCCCTTAGCCTTAAGCACTGCGTATATGGCAAGGCTTGTAGTAAGTATTGCAGGTTGTGTGTTGATAGTTTTGTTAAGTTCTTCTTCCGGACCCTTAAAGATCACATCTGTTAGGTTGTATCTAAGCGCAGTTTCTGCACTATGAAATACATCTGCTGCCTCGGAAAACTCCTTATAAAAGTCATATCCCATTCCCACATACTGAGATCCCTGTCCTGGGAATATGTAAGCTATCTTGCTCATGTTTCACCCCTTCTCTTTGGGTTTAGTTATCTTTTTATGAAATTCTTGAAGTTTTCTAATGACAAGCTTGTGAAAGCGCTCCGCAGGCATTCCAAATATTATCTCTATAACATCATCTACCGTTTCTGCAGTGTAAAGATGAAACTTTCCATTTTTTATGTTCTCTAAGACCTCATCGTCAAGGACTAAGTTATCGTAATTTCTTGAGGGTAGAACCACACCCTGCTCACCGGTGAGCCCTATAACTTTACATGTCTTGTAGAAGCCCTCCACTTTCTCCTTTATTCCACCTACAGGCTGTATGTTGCCATGCTGATCCACAGACCCTGTTATGGCTATGTCCTGTCTTGCAGGCACACCAGAAATAGCGGAAAGTATAGCTATAAGTTCTGCTGCAGAAGCGCTGTCGCCTTCTACTTCCTCGTAAGACTGTTCAAAGGTGATATTGCACGATAAGTGTATGGGGAAATCTTTACCATACTTGTTCCCCATGTATCCTGTTAGAATAAGCACACCCTTTGAGTGAATGGGTCCACTGAGCTCCACTTCCCTTTCTATGTTTATAACACCTTTCTCCCCTATGTAAACGGATGCGCTTATCCTACTTGGCTTACCAAAACTTATATCTCCCAGCTCGTAAACGCTAAGGCCATTTACCTGACCTATCTTCTTACCTTTAACCTCCACCAAAAATTTGCCTTCTTGTATAGCTTTTCTTATCTTCTCTTCAATGAGGTTTGACCTGTATATTTTCTCTCTTATGGCTCTCTTTATGTGCTCTGCTGATATGTTTTTGCTGTTTTTTGAGATGACATCCGCTTCCCTTATGGCATCTACTATGTAGCCCATAAGCAAGCTAACCTTTTTCCTACTACCAGAAAGAGTGATGGCATACTTCAAAAGTTCCAAAAGCCCATCAGCGCTTATGTCCTTTATACCCTCATCGGTGATGACCTTCTTTATCATCTTGGGAAAATTCTCTATAAATTCCTCACTGAGCTCTATGACTGGATCAAACTCCGCTTTTACTTTGAAGAGTCTGTTAAACTCAGGATCGTATAGGGAGAGTATTTGGTAAAGAAAAGGATCTCCTATTAAAAAGACTTTTATGTCCGCAGGAACAGGCTCAGGTGATATACCCACATAAGGAAGAATACTGTCTTCCATTATACCTCCTGCCATGTGTATCTTTTTGTGCATAAGGACCTTCTTAAAAGCATTCCAGAGGTAAGGATTCTTCAGAAGATCCATAGCTCTAAGAACTAAGTATCCCCCTCTTGCCTTGTGAAGACTTCCCGCACTTATGCTCATGTGATCTGCTTGCAAGACACCCATTTCCACAGTGTAAGATATCCTACCGAAAAGATTCTGTAAGGTCGGCACCTCTTCGTGGATAACGGGAAGGCCCTTTAGCTCTGAGTTATCTACTAAAACATTTACCCTGAAAGCGTTAAAAGCTCTCTCTAAGGATCTCATAACTGCAAGGTTTCCTTTAGATGTATGCCAAAACATGAAAAGGTCTGTGTTTTTGACTATCTCCTCTTTGAGTTTTTCTATAAAGTTGCGTGCATCGTTAAAGTTCCTGTATTTCCCCTCGAACCTTGAAAAAACCTTTTCCACAACATAGTAAGCCACTCTTCTCCTAAGTTCAAGCACTTGGTCTGCTACACTGTGATCAAGTTCCCTTAACTCTCTCATAAACTCTCTGAACTTTTCTTCAAAGGCTGAAAGATTTTTCTCGTAAACTTCTTGGAGTTTTTCATTTCCTATCAGCTCCTCCTCACTGACTAATCTCCTTCCCATCAAAGGAAGTAGTCTTATTCCTGCAGGTGTAAATACAACTCCCAAGCTGTGCTTTTGAGCTTCTTGTGTGAGTTCTTGAAGTATCCTTTCTCTTTGTGCATCAGCAGTTTTATTTATTCTTGCTACTTCTTCTTCATATTCTTTACTCTCAAAGGCTTTTGGTAGATCCTCCTTTAGGGTCTCTATGGCTCTGTCTATGTCTTGGGCAAGCTTCTTTCCGTATCCTGCGGGCAAAAGAAGGTAAAGGGGTCTGAGAGGGTTTTCAAAGTTATTCACATAACATATGTCTTCTGGTGGAGGTTTGCCCTCAGAGGCAGATCTGAGTTTTCTAAGTGTGTAGAGGGTTCTACCTATGCTCTCCGGTCCGGATACAAAAACATTGTAGCCTTCGTAAGATGTGCTGAGTGCAAGGTCAAAAGCTCTTTCCACCCTATCTTGACCGGGAAACAGTTCAGCGGGAACTACTTGTTCCGTCCCTTTTTCGTAATAAAAGGGGAGTAAAAGTTCGTCCGCAAGTACCTTTCTAAGCGCCATATCATAGAGCCTTCTTTATTTCTCTTCCTACCTTTTCCTCTACAGACTTTACCTTACTTATCAAACCCTTTGACCTGCCCTTTCTGTAGTCTATTTTCATGATTATGCTTATCCTATTGCAGTCTTCCTTTAGAGCTTCAAAACCCTTTTTGAGTACATTCATAACTTCATCCCAGTCTTCTCCTTCTATTATTGTGCCCATGGGTGTAAGGACATAGGCAAGTCCTGATTTATCTACTATATCAACAACGCGTGCTACATACTCACTTACGCTCTCACCCTTCCCTAAAGGGGTCATACTAACAAAGACTATTAGGCTCATGTCTATAATTATACTGAAGAAAGGGCGGATTTTCTTTGCAAGCAGGTGGGGCACTCTCCACAGGGAGGTTCTGTACCTAAATAACACGAGTATGTCTTTTCAAAAGGTACATTCAAAGCCTTACCTAAGAGTGCTATATCTCTTTTAGACATGCCAAGAAAAGGCGCGTAAATGTGAATTCTTTTTTTAGTTTTTGCTACCAGCACAGAACCAGCGTTTATGGCAGCCTCTGCAGAAGTTATAAACTCGGGCCTGCAGTCAGGATAAGGACTGTCAAGAGCATGAACACCTATACCTATGTGGTCTATTTCTAACGCGTCTGCAAAAGCACCGGCTATAGAAAGGAAGGTAAGGTTTCTCATGGGTACCGTGGTTATAGGTGGTTCATCTTCTGGGTATTCACCTTTTGGCACTGGCACATCTTCACTTAGCAACGCTGAGATCTTTATTTCACTGTAATGGGGTATATGGGTGATGATATGTTTTTCAACTTGAGCTAACTTGGCAAGTTCTTTAGCATACTTTAGCTCTACTTTATGCCTCTGCCCGTAGTCAAAAGATATAGCATAAACTTTTTCAAACTCCTTCTTTGAAAGCCACAAGAGAACTGCACTGTCCATTCCCCCAGAAAGAAGGACTATAACCTTACCTTTACTCATGATATTATGATAACTCCTTTTAGCTTATAATGAGTTTAGTTAATGCAAACAGCAGGATTTTTTGTGCTATTGGTTCTTTATTTTTTTGCTTACGCACAAGACTGTCTATCTCTAACACAGAGATACACAAACCTTGAAAAGTCAGCTATATACGAAGAGCTTATGGTAGAAGCAGACAGGTTTATAAAAGATGCATGCTCTTCTAACGATAAGAAACTCCAGCGCTCAGCAGACAAGATTCTGTCTGCACTTGAAGCGATAAAAGGTGATGACTTTCAGATTCCCAAAAATAAAAAACTCCTTGATGTAGTTGTTCAGAAAAGACTGAGAAATGCACTCCTTACCCTCAATGCCACAAGGAAGTACAAGGATAAATACACAAACCTGTACTCTTACCAATTACTTTTTTATCAAGTCGCTAAAGAGAACGCACGGGTCAAAGATTACGAGTACGCTTTAAAATACTCTCAAGCATCCTACCTTCTGGGAAGGGCTATACTGGAACTGAGATGAGCTTCAAAGAAGGAGATTATGTGCTTATAGTATACAAGGACAGAAAGTATCTGAGGAAGTTAGTAAAGGGTATGAGCCTCAGTGTGAGGGGAAACACTGTGGGCTTTCGGGATATTGTGGGAAGGTCAGAGGGTGAAAAAGTAGGAGAGTTTTTCTTATTTAGACCCACCCTTGAAGACATCATACTCTTAGGTTTTGAAAGAAAGACGCAAATAGTCTATCCAAAAGATGCCTTTTACATAGCCTTTAAGCTAAACATAAAAAGCACTGACAGAGTGTTGGAATTTGGAACTGGAAGCGGTGTCATGAGCGCAGTCCTTTCGCTTTTGGCTGGTGAGGTTTGGACCTACGAAGCGGATACTATTTTTTACAACAACGCTTTGAAAAACTGGGAGAGGTTTGGCTTGTGTTCTAATGTGAAGGCTTTTAACGAAAACTTCCTATCTGCGTCTGTAGAAGATGACTCTTTTGATGCTTGTTTTGTAGATGTAAAAGAACCTTGGGAATACATAGAGAAAGTATGGAAGGTGCTAAAAGGAGGCAAAGCTTGTGCCTTTGTACTCCCTACAACAAACCAGGTGAGTAAGCTTTTATCCAGTATGCAAACTCTCTTTGCTGATCTTCAAGTTTTTGAGATACTACTCAGACATTACAAGACAAATCCAGAAAGACTAAGACCCCATGACCAGATGGTAGCCCACACTGCTTATGTGGTTTTTGGAAGGAAAAGGATATAGTTGTTTTTAATGTCGTGCGTGTTTATTTCGCAATAATCGTAGCCTTCAGGAAGATCTCTGCCCTTCATTATAAAGACAAACTGACGGGATAGCCTCCAAAGCATAGGAACTATATCCTCTAATTTACCCAAGGCTCTGCACACTACTATATCAAAAGAATTTTCCGGAATTTGCTCCGCCCTTTTGCACATTACAGTATAATCAAGACTTAGCTTTACCTTTAAGTATTCAAGAAAGGCGCACTTTTTTGCGATTGATTCCACAAGGGTGAGCTTTATTTTGTCCTTGTAGTATATCTTCAAAGGAACTCCGGGAAAACCTGCACCAGACCCCACATCGCACACGCTCTTTCCATCAATATCTATACCTTTCTGCACAAAGCACCAACTCAGGGTAAGCGAATCCACAAAATGCCTTATGACTATCTCTTCAGGGTCTTCTATAGATGTGAGTTTATGCACTCGGTTCCATCTTTTGAGTTCTTGCAGGTATATCTCAAAAAGTTTTATCTGATTAGAAGATAGTTCAAAACCGTTCCTTTTGAATATTTCCTCCATCAAGTTTTCAAGAGGTATTCTACATCCTTTGCCATTTTTTCTGGGTCTTGTTTTGCAGGTGTGTAAAGAAGCTTTATCTTCATGTCAGGCGTGATAACGTATATGGTGGCGGTGTGGTCTACCAAGTATCCTGCGGATGACTCTCCCTTTACCTTTTTGTAATAAACCTTGTACTCTTTGGCTACCTTCTTTATGTCCTCTTGGCTTCCCGTGAGTCCCACAAAGGTAGGGTAGAAAAAGGGAACATAATTTTTAAGCACGCTTGGTGTGTCCCTTTCTGGGTCAACGCTTATAAAGAGCACCTGAACCTTCTGTCTTTCTTCTTCCTTTAACTTTTTCATCATGTTGGCAAGGGTGTTTAGAGCGGTGGGACATACATCTGGGCAATGAGTGTAGCCAAAGAATAAAATTACTACCTTACCTTGCTTTGTGTAATCGGAAAGCCTGACCTCCTTTCCGTCTTGATCGATCAGTTTAAAGTCGTAAGCAGGCTGATCGTAGACAAAGCCGTAAAACTCGTGCTTTTTCTGACATGAGAAGTTAAAAACCATTAGACCCACCAATGTTATAAATAACGCTAATTTCCTCATAAGTAAATTATAAGCTCTGTGTTAGAATAGGTAGTATGGAGTTTGAGCCTGTAATAGGTCTTGAGATACACGTGCAGATGGACACAAAAACTAAGATGTTCTGTTCTTGCCCTGTTGAATTTGGAGCAGAGCCAAACACTAAAGTGTGTCCCGTGTGTCTGGGTCTTCCGGGAAGTCTGCCTGTTGTTAACAAAAAGGCTGTGGAGTATGCTATAAGAGCAGGTCTTGCCTTAAACTGCGAAGTAAGGCACAGATCCGTTTTTGCAAGGAAGAACTATTTTTACCCGGACCTTCCTAAGGGATACCAGATATCCCAGTACGAAGAGCCCCTCGCAGTAAATGGCTGGCTTGAGATAGAAGGCAAAAGAATAAGGATAAGAAGGCTTCATATAGAGGAGGACGCAGGTAAAAACCTGCACGAAGGTAGCAAGACTTATGTGGATCTAAACAGAGCAGGTACTCCCCTTATGGAGATAGTCACAGAACCTGACATAGACTCTCCAGAGCTTGCAAGACTCTTTTTGGAAGAACTAAGAAACATAATGAGATACACAGGTGTTTCCAAGGCAGACATGGAAAAGGGACAGTTAAGGTGTGATATAAATGTTTCCATAAGACCCAAAGGTTCTAAAGAGCTGGGAACTCGCGTAGAGATAAAAAATGTCAATTCCTTTAGGTTTGTTCAGAAAGCCATAGAGAGCGAGATAGAAAGACAGATAAAAATACTGTCTTCTGGCGGTCAGGTGGTGCAAGAAACGAGAACTTTTGACCCCGCAACAGGTCTTACTCATCCCATGAGAACAAAGGAAGAGGCAGAAGACTACAGGTACTTTCCAGACCCAGACCTTCTACCCTTGGTGATCCCCCAAGAGTGGATAGATGAGATAAAAAACACCATGCCGGAACTCCCACACCAAAGGAGAGAGAGATTTGTCAAGGAATACGGGCTCACTCCTTACGAAGCCAAAGTTATGACGGATATGAAGGCGGTAGGTGATTTCTTTGAATCTGCCATGAAGGTACTTCCAGAACCCAAACTTCTTGCCAACTGGCTATTAAACGACCTTTTGGGACTTCTCAACGATATGCAAAAGGACATAGAAGAGTCTCCAGTGAGTCCCACACAACTTGCTAAGCTCGTTAGGTTTATAAAAGACGGAACGCTATCTTCCAAGCTTGCCAAAGAGGTCCTCAAGCATATGGTAGAGACAGGAAAAGACCCAGAGATTATCGTAGAAGAAAAAGGATTAAAACAGATAAGCAACGAAGAGGATATAAAGAGAATAGTACAAGATGTTTTACAGAAACACCCTTCTGAGGTAGAAAGGTACATCAAAGGAGAGGAAAAACTCTTGGGCTTTTTGGTAGGTCAGGTGATGAAGGCAACTAAGGGTAAAGCAAATCCTCAGTTAGTTAATAAAATCCTGCTGGAGCTTTTGAAGGCTCACGCGGACTGAACTTTTTTACTTGTCTTTAGGGACAACATAAGCAAAGGCGAGATTACTATCATACCTATAGAAACAAGCTGATTCCAAGTTAGACCTATCCCTGATATGGGTGGCGTCACACCTCTGTAAAACTCAAGGAAGAACCTCAAAAGACCGTAAAGCATCATATACAGAGAGAAAACAAAGCCGTCAAAAGGTTTCTTCCTGTAAGCCATCATCAAGATTAGGAAAATCAGGATCAAACCAAAAAACTCCATGAGTTGAGTAGGGTAAAGTGGTGTATAAGGTGGAGCTACCGCACCTTCTGGAAAGACCATATAAAAGAAGGGAAACTTATCAGTAAAGTGTATGCCAGGTGTGTTTACACCGTCAGCAGGGAAAGGCTGTCCATAACAACATCCAGCGGAGGTGCATCCAAGCCTTCCAATGGCATGCGCTACAGTTAAAGACAAAGCAGCTATGTCACCCGTTTTCCACAATGGCAGTCTGTATATGACCATCCCCACTATAGCTCCCAAGATGCCACCCAAGAGTCCACCAAAAAAGTCCATGCCACCGTTCCATATGGCAAACACATCTAATAGGCTATGCACTTGCTCAGGATGCTCTACCACATAAGCTAACCTTCCACCAACCACTCCAAAAAACAGAGCCATAAGTAGAGTGTTTTCTACATGAGACGTATTTAATCCCTCTTTTTTTGCAAACCTTAGGCTCAAAAAGTAAGCTATAAGAGCACCTATGGCAACAAGCACTCCGTAAGTGTAAATTTTTATACCAAAAAGTTCAATAAGCACAGGAAACATATCAAACCCCCTTTAAGCTACTGAGTACCTACCTTCAAGAAAGCCTTTCCAGACTTCTGGCATCCTTTCAAGCTCTTCTTCAGCTATTCTTTTAACTTCTTCCTTTATGCTTGCTATGTCTCTCTTGGTTCTTACCTTCACATCAAGCACCTGAGGTTGGTTTATGGGTTTTCCTATCTGAGAAACTATATAGCAATAAGCTTCCTGTATGCCCTCCACTTCTTGGACTACTCTTTGGCATATGATGTTTGCCACTGTGTTGTATATCTTACCTATGTGAGATATGGGATTTTTCCCAGCTGCAGCTTCCAAGCTCATGGGTCTATAAGGTGTTATAAGACCATTTACCCTGTTGCCTCTACCTACCTGACCGTCATCTCCCTGCTCTGCAGAGCTGCCAGTGACTGTTATGTAGACAGAAGAGTTTTCTTTACTATCTGCGGTGTTTATATTTATATCTACTTCTCTTCCTAAAAGCCCCTCCAAGTACATTTTTAACTTCCCCTTTATCTGTTCCTTTTTGTAAAAGTATTCCTCCAGGTCCTTTATGTATCTGCTTACAAACGCCAAAGCTACCGTTAGTCTGATCTTGTTCTCTATCCTAACCCCCATGACTTTTATGTCCTCTCCAATTTCTGGGTGTTCCCTCTTGAGAGCTTCTGAGTTTAAAAACCTTTCCGCTTCGTATACAGCCCTTTCAAGCTGGTCAAAAGGTGCAAATCCTACACCAAAGGAAGTATCGTTTGCTAAAGGTATCTCTCCTTTTTTTTGAAACCTCTCAAAGAGTTCCACAAGGTCCTTAGACCCGGGTTTTATCTTGGCATAAATTCTTATGTGCCTTTCTACATCTATATTTCTTATGTGCTTTCTGAACCACTCTTTGACTGTGTGTTGGACCAGTTCCTGCACATCTAACCTTTTACTATCTTTGTCCAGTATAGCCCTACCCACCAAATGTATTTCTATAGGCTCTATAACTTCTCCTCCTCCAAAGTATGCGTTTGCCATACCTCCAACAAGTAAGGCTTTATCCACATTATGGTGCATAACCGCTCCAAATTCCTCAAGATACCACTTACATAGCTCTCTTGAAAGACTTTCCGCTAAGTTATCACATATGGTGTCAGGGTGCCCTATTCCCTTTCTTTCCACTATCTCTGCAGATTGTTCGTAGACAGCTTCAAAGGTCATGGGTGTAACCACTATCTGTGCCACCTTAGAAACCTCCTGAGGAAAAGTTTTAAGGGTAAATTATAATCTACCTACGCACAAAAGGATAACTTCTCAACCGGGCTTTAAGCCTTTTCCCCCTTATATCAACATATACCTCAAGTCCCTCTTTTCTATAGTTAGGGTCTACAAAGCAAAGAGCAATACCTCTATCAAGGGTTGGTGAGTAAGTGCCACTGCTTACCACGCCTATGGTTCTGTCCTCCACATAAATTTTATAGCCTTCCCTTGGTACACCTTTTTCTAAAAGCTCAAGACCAAAGAGCTTTCTATTTACTTGTGTCTCCATCAAAGCCTTCCTGCCTATAAACTCCTTCTCCATACAGACAAACTTGTCAAGACTTGCCTCAAAGGGTGTGATCTCTTCGGATATCTCGTGTCCGTAAAGAGGAAAACCCGCCTCTATCCTTAGGACGTCCCGAGCACCAAGACCGCACGGCTTGGCATGTTCAAGAAACTTTTTGAAAAGTTCCACACCTTCCTTTAAACCTGCGTATATCTCAAAGCCATCTTCACCCGTGTAGCCCGTTCTTGAGATTATGATGTTGTCAAAAACTTTAAAGTGGTAATACTTTATACCTTCAACAGGAAAAAATTCTGACAATAGTTTAGGACTATCTCTTCCCTGAAGGGCTATCTGCACAGTACTTTCTGAAAGGTCTTCCACAGGATGGTGTTTTGATATCCAATTTATAACCTTTTGCCTGTTTATCGCATTCACACACAGCATAAAGTTTTCTTCATCCAGCATATACACAGTTATGTCATCAATAACTGTGCCTCTTTGATTGACAAGCATACTGTACTGAACCTTTCCCGGACTTAGCTTACTTATTAGGTTAGTAGTAAGATACTCAAGAGTATCTTTTGCGGAAGGACCTCTTATAAAGATCCTTCCCATGTGGGAAACATCAAAGACACCACAGGCATTTCTTACAGCCAAAACCTCTTCTTTTATGGAAGAGTAAAAGATGGGCATCTCCCATCCTGCAAATTCAGATATCTTAGCATTTAGCTCTTTGTGAATACTGTAAAGAGGTGTTCTCATACAAACATTGTAAAATGTTTTCCTATGCTTGGCAAATATGTGCTTTCCTTTTACGCAAAACTCTTTCTTGTTGTGAATGGTGTGTTGTTGGGCATAGTTTCCTCTTACGCACTTATGGAATTACTCTTTCTGTTTAAAGAAAAAGGGGGTGGTGTAGCCTTGTCCTACCTTACAAATCTGCTTCCTATAGCTTTCTTTTATCTTCTTCCTCTTAGCTGTGTAATTGCCCTAATGATACTTCTTAACCATGTATTTTCAAAAAAGATAGATCTAATAGTCCAAAGTTTTGGGATATCACCTTTAAGGTTCCTCTCAAGTGTTGTACTTTTTCTGATCTTTATAAGCCTTATAAACTTATTTCTGAGTTTTGGTGTGTATGCGGAAAAAAATAGGAACCTTTACAAAATAGAAAAAGAGTTTAAGAAAAGACAAGAGATAGAAGATCTTATCTTAAAAGATGCATGGTTTTTTAAAGAAGATAACAGTAAAAGGGTTTACATAAATTTTAAGTTTGTGAGCATAAAAGATGGTAGCGTTGCGGGAATTTTTTATGTAGAAATGGAAAATAACAAAATAGTACAAGTGGTGCAAGGAGAAAAGGGTATTTGGATGGGTGATACTGTATTTTTACCCTTAGCAAATATTTGGAACTTCAAGGAAGAAAGCAAAATCCTTCAACAGTTTAGCATAAAACTCTTTGACATAAAAAACGCTAAGCCCTTAGGTGAAAAGGTGGAGCATTTGTCTTTGCGTCAGCTTTTAATGCTGTACTCTATAGGCAAAAGTGTAGGTTTAAACTATAACCTTTACATGTCAGAAGTTATAAGGAGGCTTATCTCTTCACTGTCCTCTGTTCCCATAAGCATTACCGTTTTATCTTATACCATCAAGCGTAGGAATATTTTTGCAGGTTTTTTGAGTTTCTTACCTGCATTTTCTCTCTACTGGGTGAGTTTTATTCTTGTGAGAAAATTACCAGAAAGCACAACGGTAAGTCCCCTTTACGGACTTTTCCCTTTTGTAGTTCTTATTGCACTCTCTTTAAGAGGCATTTACTATTTGAGCAAAGGATTCAGGGTCTAAACTGGCACTACCCACTAAAAGACCATCTACATCCTGCGTATTTATAAACTCTCGTGCGTTGTTAAGATTTACGCTTCCTCCGTAAAGGACGCGTGTTTTGCCTTGATAGTTCTTATTAATGCTTTTGAGAATATCCTTTATAAACTTGTGGACTGCTTGCGCGTCCTTAGGTGTTGCTGGATTTCCGCTTCCTATAGCCCAAACGGGTTCGTAGGCTATGTCTATCATGTCTGTATAATCTTCTAAAGAGGACAGTGCAAGCCTGATTTGGGTTTCAACAACCTTAAAAGTAAGTCCTGCTTCTCTTTCCTCCAACCTTTCACCTACACAAAGTATAGGCCTGAGACCCCCATCAAGACATGCCAGAAGTTTTCTGTTTATAGTCTCGTCCCTTTCACCAAAGATCCAGCGCCTCTCTGAATGACCAACTATCACATAAGATACACCCAGATCTTTGAGCATAGCTACCGATATCTCACCAGTAAAAGCTCCCTTTGGTTCATAATAAACATTCTGAGCTCCAAGCTTTATGTGAGTCCCCTTTAGCAGATCAGAGGCAACGCACAAAGATGTGTAAGGTACACAGAGGAGTATCTCCCTATCTTTTACATCTCTGACCAAGGGTAAAAATTTAGCAATGTAATCTTTTGTCTGTGTAGGTGTCATGTTCATCTTCCAGTTAGCGGAAATAAGCTTCATTTAGTCAAGTTTAGCATATGGTATTACTAAATGTCAAACTCAAGTATAATTCTTACACATAACTATGGTGGGGGCCTACTGGTTACTGATCTCAAATGCGGTGATCCTGATGATTCTGTTTTTTTACTTTTACTTATTACCTTCGATGAGGATCTCTGTACCTGAAGTGAAAAGAGAAAGCTACACACCTCCAGACCTGAGTTTTATATTTAAAGAACAAAAACTTGCAGAGCTTAAAGACTTGAGCCATCTGCGTCTGTTGGCTACAGCGAGCGGTGGAATAAAGTTAGCTCTTTTGGAGGTAAACGGAAAAGCCAAAGTGGTAAGAATAGGAAGTGATATAGATGGATACAGGGTTGTGGATATACAGAGAAACTACCTTCTTCTCAGTGATGGAAAAGATACTAAAGCGATAGGTTTTAGTTTTGAAACCGCAAAAACTCCTGCCTTTGAGCCTACTGCAGGAACACCTAAACTTTCGGAAAGCTTATCTGCTGTAGTTTCCAAAAGAGAAATAGAAAATGTAACTGCGGACCCAGGTATTATGTTCAGGCAGATAAGATTGGTGCCTTACGTTCAGAATGGACAAACAAGGGGTTTTCTCTTTGAGTGGGTAGACCCACAGAGTATATTTTCTAAGGCTGGTATAAAAGCGGGTGATATACTCATATCCATAAACAACCAAGACATAAAGAGTGGTGAAGATGCCTTTAGGATACTTCAGGCTCTACGAAACGAAAACAGTCTTAAGGTGAGCCTTATGAGAGAAGGAAGGCTCATAGAAATTAACTTGAGGGTAGAGTGATGCGAGTGCTTTTTCTCCTTATACTTCTTTTGTTCAGCGTAGAGGTTTATGCTCAAAGCGCAGAAGAAATTCAAAAGCAAGCTCAGGAACAGAGAAGAACTGGCAGGGTTTATCTGAACTTTCAAAATGCAGACATCTCTTTGATAGCTAAGTTTATGTCCGAGCTTACTGGCAAAAACATAGTTTTGGACCCCAATGTAAAAGGGAGCCTTACCATAAGCTCTGCAAAGCCACTCAGTATAAAGGAAGCATGGGACCTTTTTGTTCTGTCCTTGTCCATGCAAGGTTATGGAGTTATAGAAGAAAAAAACTTCGTCAGAATAGTTCCCCTGCAGCAGGCGGTATCTTTTGCACCTTTTAAAAAGACAGGCACTTCTGGAGAGGTGGTTATATACCTCTATAAAGCACAAAATGTTCAAGCACTTCAGCTACAGCAAGCTATACAACCCTTCCTTTCACCCTTTGCCAAAAGCGCCATACATCAGCAGTCAAATACTCTCATTGTAGCGGACATATCCAAGAATGTAGACAAAATTAAATCTATACTTAAACAGCTGGACTCTTCTGAGGGATCTCTAAGAGTAGTGGTCTATAGGTTGGAAAGGGCGAAAGCGGACACCGTATTCCAGAGCCTTCAGGCTTTGAGTCTTGCCTTTCAACAACAGCTTGGCACTCCTACCTTCATAACCTTTAATAGGGACAGCAACTCCATAATAGTTGCAGGTTCAGAAAGCGTGCAAAATATAATAAAGCAGGTTATAAGCACTTTAGACACTCAGAGTTTTGGCACATTAGAGAGGAGCTTTTACCTTATACCCCTCAAATACATATCTGCTGAGGAAATATACAAAAGCCTGCAGAGTCTTTTCAAAGGTATAACCCCACCTCCAACAGTGCAAATTCCAGAAACTTACCTACCACCACAAATGCCAGAGATAAGAGGTTTAGAAACCCCTTTAAGGAAAGAAGAACAGCCAAGGCAGGTACAGACGCAATTTCTACCCATAGAAACAAAAGAGGGCATGAGAATAGGTTTTGACAGAGGGACTAACTCGGTAATCCTTTATGCAACACCTCAGGAATACCAAGGAGTAAAGTCTTTGGTAGAAAAGATGGATGTAAAAAGAAAGCAAGTGCTAATAGCAGCAAGCGTTATAGAGATGAGCACCAGCAAAGCTTTAGACATAGGCGTCAAGTGGCAGATAATAGGCACTCAGGGTGGTGCAAGCTTTGGTGGTGGAAGTCTTCAAGATGTTTATAATGCCATACTTTCGGGCAACTTTATTATGGGTGTTCTTAGCAGTTCAGGGAGGAGTATAACTGTAGGAGGTACTCAGCTTTTCTTCCCTGACCTGTTGCTTTTGTTTTCTCTGTTAGAAAGCGGTAGTGGTTTTAATATACTGTCCAATCCCAAGGTGCTCACCTTAGACAACCAATCTGCAGAGATAAAGGTGGGTCAAGTGATCCCTTACGCTTCGGGTGTTAAGTTTGACATAAACGGTCAGCCAGTTATTACTTACGACTACAAGGAAGTAGGATTAGACTTAAGCGTAATCCCCAGCGTATCTGGAAAGGATCTCAGACTACAGATAAAGCTGAAGCTTCAGGACATCATAGACTACATAAGACCACAGATAGGAACTTTGAGCTACGCTGTACCTGTGACTTCCAACCGCCAGGTAAACTCCGATGTAGTAGTAGAAAACGGACAGACGGTAATAATAGGCGGTCTTGTAAACACAAAGACCTTAGAGAGTACTCAAGGTATTCCCGGACTTAAAGACCTCCCTGCGGTGGGCAGACTATTCAGAAGGGACACAAAAACAGAGGACAAGGTTTCGCTTTTTATATTTCTCACACCTTATGTGATAGAGAGTCCTGAGGAGCTTTCCAAGATCACTCAAGAACACCAAAAGATGGCAGAAGAGCTAAAAAGAGCAATGGAAAAGAGATATAATGAGAAAAAAGAGCCTTAAGCTTTTCACTCTTTACTTTTTGGGTACTGTCTTTTTCGCTTTGCTGGTCCTTGTTTTGACTCTGCCCAAGTTTTTGATCTTGGACAGATGGCTCATGTCAAAAGGTATATATATGATAGCCAAAAGCGTCCAAGAAAACAGCACAAGCTTGAGTTTATATGATGTAAAGCTCTTAAAGGGCAGTTCAAAAGTAGGCAGTTTTAACCGGCTTGATCTGTCTTTGGGTTTCCTATATCTGTTGGCAAAAGGTTATTGCGCAGATGGATATTTGGAGCTTAAGTTTGACCTTTTTGGTAGCGTAAAGCTAAAAGGCAAAGACTTTAAGTGTTTAGAAGGCTTCTACATAAAAGACATGGACTTACAGATAAATGATGACATAAGAGGTTTTTCTAAGCTTTATAGTGTGAAAGCGAAAGATGTAAAAGTGGATGAGCTATCCCTTGTGTTCAAAGGAAGAACTTTTGAAGGCCAAGCCATAGCCTTTGGACAGGTTTTAAAAGGTAGTGGTATGATAGTTTTAAACAGGAAAGACCCCTTAAGATCCCAAATTAACGGCACAGTTTCGGGCGTTGGTGTAAGCTTTTTCATCTACGGAAACCTTGAAAATCCTACACTTGAACTGAAAAAGTGATATAATAAATTCCTGATGATTTATGATGTCATTATAGTAGGTGGTGGAGCGTCGGGGCTTGCGTGCGCTCTTACTTTGGCTTCTTCAAAGGGTAGAGGCTGGCAGTGGGCAGAAAACAGAAACTATCTTCTCTTTGATAAGGGGGAGTCTGACCTCAACAAGGCTTACCTGAAAAATGTTCCGGGACTGAGTGCTACCTTGGGTAAAGACCTTATAGAAAAGATAAAAAAGCAGATTCAGGATTGGGGAGGTGTGCAGATAATACAAGAAGAAGTGATAGAAATAACGAACGGTGATCAAGGATACACTGTAAAGACCTCCTCAGGAAGTAGCTATAGTGCAGACTATGTTGTTTTGGCTACGGGTTTTCACGCATTTGGCATAAAGGGGCTTGGCCTGGAGGTTGTGGAAAACCCAAAATCACCAAAGCCTGGAAGGGTGATGATAAAGCACAAGGATTTTGAAGCTTTACCTAACCTGTTTGTTGTGGGCACTTTGGCAGGCATTAGCTCACACTTTACATCTTGTGCAGGTTCTGGTGTGGAGGTGGCTTGTGAGATACTCTCTCGTATGGCGGGCAAAAGAATAGTTATACATGATGTTCCAAATGTATAATAACTAAAAGCTAAAAGGAGGCACAAGTGAGCTTACTTACAGAGCTTGCAATCAAAGCCAGAGAAGAGAGTCAGGTAAGGATATATAAAAAGAATGTAGAGAGAGTACTCTCTGCACTTTTGAAGAGCGGTGATTTTTGGCAGATAGTGGATATGTCAGACCTGCCTGTACCTGCAGCATCTGGCATAGTTAAAGTGCTTATAAAAGAAGGTTATGCCTTCATAGATGATGAGGAGAACATAAGGCTCACACAGAAGGGGTATGACCTTATTAAAGAGCTTGGGATAGAGCCTTATGTGGATTATACCTGCCAAGCTTGTGAAGGTAGAGGCATACCCTTTTACATAGACATTGAGTTTTACAGAACCTTCATACAGCTTACCAAAGATAGACCTAAGGCTATAAGAGACTACGATCAGGGTTCTGTGACACCAGAAACCACCGTCTCAAGGGTGCTATTTATGGACTCAAGAGGAGACCTGCGCAACAAGGATATACTTGTCTTGGGAGCGGAAGATGACCTTACGGGTCTTGCGGTAGCCCTTTCAAGGAAAGCCAAAAGCGTTCTCATCATAGACATAGACAAAAGACTGATAGATTTTGATAACAACATATTCAAAGAGCTGGGCATAGACAACGCAGAAGCTCGCGTTTGGGATCTTAGAAACCCCTTTCCCTCAGAAATATTGGGACGTTATGATGTCTTTGTCTCTGATCCACCAGAAACCCTGCCTGCCTTTAGAGCCTTTATAGGTAGAGGCATAGCAACCCTTAAGGAAGAAGGTGGGGTAGGATACTTTGGACTTACTCTCAGAGACTCCTCCGTATTCAGGTGGAGGGACTTTCAAATAGCCCTTACTTCTGAATTTGGTGTTGCCATAACGGATATAGTTCAAGATTTTAACGCTTACATAACTTGGGACTATCACAAAGAAACTAAAGCTGCACAGATAGCACCTGTCAGGAGAGAACCCAAAGATATATGGTACAGGTCCTCTTGGTATAGGATAGAGGCATTGCCCGGTTTTAAAAGGTGGAACGAGGCTATATCTGACGATGTGTTTTATCTTGACGAAGAAGGTTCCACTACCTGAGTTTGAGGATACACTACTAATCCTACTCTACCCATCTTTGCCCATTTTCTGTCAAGGTCTTTGTAATCAAAAGCTTTCTTGCTCTCATAACCTGTGTGCGCATATATGTACCTTTCGTCATAACCTACTACCACAATGTAGTGGGGCACGCTAAACCAGAGGAAGCCAAGGTCTAAAAGCAGGATAACAGGTTTACCCTCGTCTATGTATCTTTTAATATCCTCAAGATTTCCTTGGAAGGTGTAAGCCTTAAAGCCAAGTTTTTTGGCATAGTTTTCTAAATCAGTTATGAGAGCACCTTTAAGCCTGGGATCGTATACGAACTTGGCTATGTCTTCCTGACTCTTCTTCACACCGTAATATTCAAGCACACTGCTCAGAGAAGCAGGACCACAGTAATCATCTTTCTGTTTTACAAAAGGAACATCAAGGAGCTTAAAAGAAAGTAAAAAAGGCAGAAGGAGAGCAAAAAGCCCTCTCACCTTATGATGATCTCTTTGTTGAGAAGCTTAAGAAGTATTACTACCAGTATAAGAAGCACTACGACCGCAATAGCTAAACCTATGCCATCACCACCCGCTAAGACCTTATCAGAAGCCTTTGCAAGCATGTGTATTTGCTCATCACTAAGTTGGGAGAGTTTTTCCTGTATTTCTTCCTTGCTGAGCCCATAAGCTTTTAGTTTCTCTTGCACTACCTTGCTTTCTAAGACTCTTTGTACCTTTTGCATGTCCTGATCTCTTTGGGAAGACACCTCAAAAGTGTGTTTGGAATCTACAAGACCCGCTAATGCTGGTGCTGAGTTTACAAAGAAAAAGGCAGAGGCAACAGTCAGCACAACAGCCTTCTTCCTAAGATACTTCATCATAGCCAACACCCCCAAACAGTTTTGGTAAAATTATTATAACCTGCTTAAGGAGGTAAAAGCATGAGGATAACACTGAGCGTGATCAAAGCGGATGTAGGGGGTTATGTGGGACACTCTTCTGTACATCCAGACATGTTAGAAACTATAAGAGAGGTTATAAGAGAAGAGGTTAAAAAAGGAAACCTCATTGATGCGGATACGCTCGTTTGTGGTGATGACACCGCTTTGGTAATGACACATACTCACGGCGTTGACAGTGAGATAGTTCACGGTATAGCTTGGAAAGCCTTTGAAAAAGCAACACAGGTGGCAAAAAAGTTAAAGCTTTACGGTGCAGGTCAGGACATTTTGTCCACCGCCTTTTCTGGGAATGTTAAAGGTATGGGTCCTGGTGTGGCGGAGATGGAGTTTGAAGAAAGACCATCAGAGCCTGTGATCATCTTCTTTGCTGATAAGACCTCCCCAAGTGCTTGGAACTTACCTCTTTATGAGATGTTTGCGGACCCTATGGTGTGTGCAGGGCTTGTGATAGACCCCAAAATGCACGACGGATTTACCTTTGAGGTGCTTGACACTTACACAGGAAAGGCGGTAAAGCTCTCAACACCCGCAGAGCTTTATGAACTATTGGCTCTCATAGGTGCTGTAGAGAGGTATGCAGTAAGGAATGTGTGGAGAAATCACGACGGTGAGATAGCAGCAACCGCTTCAACCCAAAGGCTTTCTCTTATAGCAGGCAAGTATGTAGGAAAAGATGACCCTGTTATGATAGTTAGAGCACAGGCTGGTTTTCCTGCGGTAGGTGAGATATTAGAACCCTTTGCAAGGCCATGGATAGTGGAGGGTTGGATGAGAGGATCTCACAACGGACCCCTTATGCCAGTATCCTTCAGATACGCAACACCCACCAGATTTGACGGTCCTCCAAGGGTGATAGCTGCAGGTTATCAGCTTGCGGAAGGTAAGCTCATAGGACCCAGAGACCTCTTTGATGATCCAGCCTTTGACAAGGCAAGAGAACAAGCTCAGATCATTGCAGACATACTAAGAAGACAGGGCATATTTGAACCTCACAGACTACCTTCTGAAGAGATGGAGTACACAACACTTCCTAAGATACTAAAGAAGCTTGAGGAAAGGTTTTACGAAGTGGAAGCTCCCAAAAAACCTGTAGAAGAAACATCGGAAAAACACGATGTAGACTAAATTTTTATAAGATGACTGCATGGATAGAAAAATTAGTGGTAGAGGGTTTTAAGTCCTACGGGAAGGGGAGGGTAGAGATACCCTTAGGACCAGGATTTATAGGGATAGTAGGTCCCAACGGTGCAGGAAAGTCCAACATAGGTGACGCCATATCCTTCGCATTGGGGCTTGCTACAGCCAAAACCTTAAGGGCAAAAAACCTATCCTACCTTATATACTCAAAGGACGGTGAGGCAAGTCAGTACGCGTATGTGGAGGTGCATTTCAAAAACGAAGGTGCCTTCCCCATAGAAGAGGACAAACTCGTCATATCAAGGAAGGTGGATAAAGAGGGCAGGAGCGTTTTTCGTATAAACGGAACTGTAGTAAGAGAAAGAGACCTAAGGGACTTTCTTGCAAGAGCCGGGCTTTATGAGAACGCTTATAACATAGTCTTACAAGGTGATGTGGTGCGCTTTGTGAAGATGACACCCGTAGAAAGAAGAAAGCTCATAGAAGAGGTCGCAGGCATAGGTGAGTATGAGGAGAAAAAGCAAAAAGCCCTTACAGAATTAGGAGAAGTGGAGCTAAAGCTGAGAGAACTTAGGCTTCTCATAGATGAGATGGAAGTTCAGATGGAACGGCTCTCTCAGGAAGTGGAAAAACTAAGAAGATACAGAGAGTTAGAAAGTCAGCTAAGAGAACTACAAATAAGGCAGTTGATGAAAGATGCAAAGAGCATAAGTCAAAACATGAATAACCTTGAAAAAGCCATAGAAGAGAAGAAAAGAGAGATTTCAGAAATAAGAAAGGATATAAGCAAGTTAGAATCAGAGCACACACAAAAAGAAGAAGAACTAAGAGAGATAAACGCACAGCTCTTTCCCTTCAGGGAGAGGTTGGGAAGGCTAAGCTCAGACATAGATCACACAGATAAAAGGATACAAGAGCTTGAGAATAAAAGAAACCAGATGGAAGAAGATCAGCTAAAGGCAAAGGAACGCATAAAAAATCTCTCTGCGAACCTTGAAAAACTCCTTGAAGAAGAAGCCCAGCTTAAAGACCTTGTATCCCAAAAGGAAAAAGAAGTGATCCGTAAAGAAGAAGAGGTTTCTTTACTTTATCAAATGTTAAAAAGTAAGGAGGAAGGTCTCAAAGTATCTATACAAGAGGTGCACGCAACAGAAGAGAAGATAAATGCTGTAAGAAAAGAGATGGATCAAAAGAAGGAACACCTTTCAAGGATAGAGCTTAAATTAAGGGAGTTGGACATAAAGTCCCAAAAGGTGCAAGAAGATATGCAAAAGCTCAAAGAAGAAGAGCAAAAGCTCAAATCACAGATGGGAGAGAACGCTCTAAAGATGGAAAATTACAAAAAGATGCAGGTAGAAGAAGAGCACTCCGTTAAGAAAAAAAAGCAAGAGCTTGAGAGACTTGAGGAAAAGCTCAGGGCATTAAGATATAAGAGGGAAGAGGTTATAAAGGAAAAGGCAGGCATCTCTGCTAAGTTGGCAAGCTTACATGCAGACACATTACCCTTTGAAGGTATAAGGGGCGTTTATGGGAGGGTTTATGAGCTTATAAAAGTCAAAAATCCTGAATATATAAAAGCTGTAGAATCCGCTGGCGCTGGAAGGCTCTCTTATGTGGTGGTTGAAGATGAAGATGTAGCCAAAGAGTGCATACAGAGGCTTAAAGAAACCAAAAGGGGCAGACTGAACTTCATACCATTAAATAGGATAAAACCCACACCTCTTCCACCTTATCCGAGAAGGAAAGGTTATATAGATTTTGTGGTTAATTTAGTGGAATACGACAGCAAGTTTGAAAGGGCAATAAAGTTCGTGTTTGGAGATACCCTTTTGGTGGAGGACTTCCAGAGTGCCAAAGACTTAGGTATAGGCAATTACAGGATGGTAACTCTTGAGGGGGAGGTTTTTGAAAAGAGTGGTGTAATAAGCGGTGGGCATACAGAAAGCAGAGGGGACTTAGGAAGAGAGTTTTACACAGAGCAGTTGGAAAGGCTTTCTAAAGCAGAGAAGGACCTAAAAGAAGAAGAAGAACAAACAGAAAGCACCATAAAAACTCTAAGAGATGAACTTATCCAAAAGGAAGGTGTTTTGAGGATACTTGAGAGGCGCATAAAGGACATAGAAGAGTCAGATAAGATGGGCTTTGAGAGGCTAAAGGAGATAGAAGAAAAGCTCAGGAAAGCAGAAGAGTATATCAGCAGGCTTGCGGAAGAAAAGGAGAATTTACTGAAGGAAAAAAACACCATAATGCAGGAGCTTTCCTACCTTGAGGAGAAGTTAAACAATCTAATTATAAAGAGGCAGTCTATATTGGAACACTACAAAGAGTCAGGAATAGAGAGCTTAAGAGAGAACTACGAAAAGAGTAGAAAAGCCCTTGATCATCTCAAGGAAGCTACCTTTTCTCTAAGTATGAAACTAAAAGAACTACAGTCAGACATACAGAATTTGCGCGCAGAGATAAACAGAAACATGGCTTTTTTGGAAAGCTCAGAGAGAACTAAGCAAGAGATAGAAGATCAAATTGAAAAGCTAAAGGAAGAGAGAAGAAAGTTAGAGGAAGGGATAAAAGAGCTTGAAAGAACTGCATATGAGCTGTACTCAAAGAAGGACCAATTGGAGGAGGTTTGCACAGATCTGCAGGCAAAAATAGGCAGGTTAAGATTGCAGGAGGAAGCAAAGAGAGAAGAGCTCACCCGTTTAGAGACTGAGTATGCCAAGATTGAAGAAAAGCATCAAGAGATAAACTTAAGGTTCAGAGAATTGGGATACGAAGGACCCATAGAGGAGGTAAAAGAAGGCTACAGCAAGCTCAAAGAAGCCATAGACACTGTACGCAAAGAACTATCTTCTCTTGGCACCGTTAATTTTAAAGCGGAGGACGATTACAGAGAGTACGAGGAGAGACACAGAGACTACACGGATAGGTACAAAAAGCTCTCTGAAGAGAAAAGGGCTATAAAGGAAATGATTGAGGAGATAGAAACTAAAAAGCTCAACGCTTTTAACACCGCTTTTGAGAGCATAAATGAGGGACTAAAGAGAGTGTTTGCAGAACTATCTCCGGGTGGCAAGGCTTACATGCAGATAGAAAATCCCCAAGACCCATTCTCTGGTGGTATAAACCTTGTAGTCAAACCTAAAGGTAAAGAAGTCCAATACATAGATGCCATATCAGGAGGAGAAAAAACTCTTGTAGCCTTGGCTCTTATATTTTCCATACAGGATTATAAACCATCACCCTTTTACTACTTTGACGAAGTAGATGCGCACCTTGATGAAGCAAATGCCAGAAGGATAGGAGAGCTCATAAGGAAACGTTCCCAAAAGGCACAGTTCATAGTGGTCACCTTAAGGGAGATCTTGGCATCTTATGCAGATAGGCTCATAGGTGTAAGTAGCAGAGGCGGTGTGTCAAGAGTTTTCCCCGTCAAGAACTTTCTTGTAGAGGTTGCAAATGACTAAGATAGGCGTTTTACTCCTCAATATGGGTGGTCCAGATAGCCTTTCTGCTGTAGAGCCTTTCCTTTACAACCTATTTTCTGATCATGACATAATAGAAATCCCCAGACTTATACAGAAACCTGTTGCAAAGCTAATATCCAAGCTAAGAGCTAAAAAGACAAGGCATTACTACGAAGTTATGGGAGGCAAGTCCCCACAAAAGGAGCAAACAGAAAGACAGGCACAGGCACTTCAGAGAGAACTGGGAGAGGACTTTAAAGTGGCTATCGCTATGAGATACTGGCATCCCTTTACGGAAGAGGCTCTTGAAGAGCTCTTTAAAGAAGGCATAAACAGAATAGTCTTACTTCCCATGTATCCACAGTACAGCAAAACTACCACAGGATCTTCTTTTAACGAGTTTGACAGAGTTTTTAAAAGATTCCCACAAGTGCCTGTTGTTAAGGTAAAGTCTTACCACGATCACCCCCTTTACATAAAGGCAATGGTGGAAAACATAAAAGAAAACCTTCCCAATTGGGAGGACTATTTCTTCCTATTTACCGCTCACAGCTTACCCGTTAGTGTCATAAAGAGGGGAGACCCTTACCAAAAACAAACGGAGGAAACAGTCAGGCTCATTGTGGAACACTTCCCTAAAGTGGAATACGCTCTGGGCTATCAGAGTAAAATAGGACCCGTCAAATGGCTTGAACCTCCTACTGACAAGCTTATAGAAGAAACCATAAAAGCTGGTTATAAGCGCATAGCTGTCATACCTGTATCTTTTGTGTGTGAGCATTCTGAAACCTTGTACGAGCTTGACGTATCTTACAAAAAGCTTGCAGAAAACTTAGGTGTTGAAAGTTTTGTCAGGATACCTACCTTAAAAGACCACCCCCTTTTCATATCCGCACTAAAGGAGATCATACTTTCCCATTTATAGATATAATTAGGTCTTGATGAAGCTGTGTTTTGTGTCCACGGGTGGTGCAGTAAGAGGTGTTATGGCACAGGCTATAGCGAGAAAGCTCTCACGAGATGCTCTTTTAAACTTGGATATCTACTCTGCCGGTGTAGAACCTTTGTCTGATGTTCCACAGGAGGTCATACAAGTACTAAAGGAGAAAGGCTACCCTACAGAAGGGATAAAGCCTAAAGGTATTGAAGAAATACCTTACGAAGAAATGGACATTATAATAACCCTTTCTCCAGAAGCCAGAGACAGATGCCCTTATGTACCCACTCACAAAAGACGGGAACATTGGGTACTGGAAGAAATCAAAGACACGAGCGATCTTAATGCCCTCAGAAAGCTCAGAGATCAGATAGAGGAGAATGTAAACTCTCTCTTCAAAATAAGGTAGATTTATACTTGTCATAAGGCATTTTTATACATATAATTTAAAAGGGAATGATAGACATCACCAAATTGAAAACTTTTGTGGCGGTTGCAGACTTAGGAAGCTTCTCAAAAGCTTCGGAAATACTTTACATAACACAACCAGCTGTCACTCAACAGATAAAGGCTCTTGAAAAGATAGTGGGGGCTAAGCTTTTCCAAAGACAGGGCGGTAAAATAGTGCTCACCAACGAAGGAAGGAGAATCTACGAGATAGCAAGGTCTCTTCTGAATGATTACGAAAACCTAATGGAAGAGATGGCAAAGATAAAGAAAGACTTTAAAGACACCCTCTTTGTAGGAGTTAGCACCACACTGAGCGAGTATAAAGTGCCCGAACTCATAGCAGAATTCCACTCACAGATGCCGGGTATATCTATAAGGATGTTTGTAGAAAACTCCCAGCAGATAGAGGATAGCCTTATATCTGGAGTACTTAATGTGGGCATAATAGAGAGAACACCTTCGGAGAAGTTTCAGTCCATCAAGTGGCTTATGGACGAAATAATATACTTTACCTATCCAGAACACCCCTTTGCCAGAGAAGGTGAGATAGAACCCGAAAGGCTTTACGAAGCGGACATCATATTCAGAGAGGTAAGCTCAGGTACAAGGAAAATAGTAAGGGAAGAGCTTGAAAGACTTGGCGTAATCTTTGAAAAGCTCAACATAAAGGTGGAGGTAAATTGCGGAAGGTCCATACTTAACATGGTCAGAAGTGGTTATGGTACATCCTTTCTCTCAAAGGGTTTGTTAGAAAGAGACTTGCAAGAAGGAAGTATAGTGCAAGTAAAGATAAAAGGCTTTAGTGCCAAAAGGTGGTATTACATTGTATACCCAGAAAATGCTAAACTCAGCTTTTTAGCAAGCAGGTTTATAAGATTTCTACTCTCTAAGTCTGAGAAAGAGATAACTGTATGAAAGGTGTAATTTTTGATGTGGATGGTGTTATAGTAGATGTTAAAGAATCTTACCATTTTGCCATAAAGAGGACCGCCGAAGAGTTTTTGGGTTTTGAGGTTCCCATAGAAAAGGTCAGGCTTATAAAGTTTTCAAAGGGTATAAACAACGACTGGATAGCCACAAAGGAAGTCATCAGACACTTTGGTAGAGAGGTAGAACTTGATCATATCGTCAGTGTTTTTAACGAGATTTATAAAAGTCTACGGGACAGAGAAAAGTTGATACTGGATGAAGATTTTTTTGCTAACTTAAAGGCTCAGGGTATTCCGTTGGGTGTTCTAACAGGCAGACCAAAAGAGGACCTTAACTACACTTTTGAGAAGTTTGGACTCTTTAAGTATTTTGACTTTTTGCTTGATGATGATGACATACCCGTGGATGATCTTAAGAAACCTCACCCTTACGCTCTACATTTGTGTATAGAACATATGAATCTATCCGCTTGTGTGTATGTGGGCGACAGTTTGGCTGACTGGGAGATGGTGGTCTGCTACAGAAAGATGTACGACAAGCCTGTGGAATACATACACTTTGGTGATAGCGTAAAACTTGATAATGTAAAGAGTGCAAATACACCTCAAGAGCTTAGGTTAGTTCTTCAAGAGGTCTTGAAGCATCTATGAGTAGCACTGGTATGTTATCTTCTATAGGGTAAAAGACCTTGCAGTTTTCACATATAAGCACTTGCTTTTCAGTATTGTAGATAAGATCACCTTTACACTTAGGACACGCAAGGATATTCAAAAGTTCTTCATCTAACATAGCCGTCTTCCTTTATGTATTCCCACAGTTCCTTCATAAGGTTAACAAACTCCTCGTATCTGCTTTCTAACTTCCTTTTCAATTCCTTCTCATCAAAGAGCAGGTTTCCATCCAAAGGTGAGTAATCCACATACTGAAGGTCCGAAATGTTAAGGTCAAATATACACATGTACTGCTGTGCAGACTTTTTAAATTCTACAAACTCCTCTTCGTAGGGAGAAGACATTCTGGTAGTCCACATGTAAGCACCACCAAAAGGATTAAGCCAGTACTGTTCGTTGTTCTCTATGCAAAAGATAGCTCTTTTAACTGAGATAATGTCATCTAAAAGCTCACCGTCAGGCATGCTCACCGCCCAGACTCGGTTTTTTAAAGGATTAATAAGAAACTCAACTTGTTTTTCCTCAAGCGCCATACTACTATTATATATCACCCACCTACCTTAAACATCTCCACTTTTTTCGGTACTTCCCCTCTTTTTATTAGCTCAAGCCTCTCTTCCGAGTATCTGTCTTTTCTTGAATACCACACTCTTTTTATAAAGTCCTCTATATCCTCGTCCTTTGCACCGTTTCTTAAGAGCGTCTTTATATTATAACCTTGTGTTGCAAAAAGACATGTGAGAAGCTTTCCATCTGCAGTTAGCCTCAGTCTGTTGCAATCCCCACAAAAGGGTTGAGTTATAGAAGATATAACTCCAAATTCAAGCCCATCATCTTTGTACCTGTATCTGTCCGCTACTTCGCCCCTGTAGTTTTTCTCCACTGGCTCTATTGGAAACTCCTTAGATATGATTTCCACTATTTCTTTTGCAGATACCACTTTGTCCAAAGACCAGCCGTTTAAGTTTCCCACATCCATAAACTCTATAAACCTAACCACCACCCTCATCTTTTTGAAGAACTTTGCTATAGGAAGTATTTCCTCATCGTTGAGCCCTTTTACTACGCACACATTGACCTTAACGGGATGCAAGCCTGCTTTTAGAGATGCTTCTATACCTTTTATTATCTGACTTACCTTTACGCTCCTGCCTACTATTTTAGAAAACACCTCGTCTTTGAGAGAGTGGAAACTAACCGTTATACGCCTGAGACCTGCATCTTTTAGCCTCTCTGCCATTTGCTCTAGTAAAAATCCGTTGGTAGTCATACTTATATCTTCCAAGCCTTCTATTTGGGAAAGCATGTGTATAAGCTTTTCAATGTCTCTTCTTAGAAGGGGCTCACCTCCTGTTATTCTTACTTTTTTTACGCCAAGCCTTGTGGATATTTTTACTATTCTGGTTATTTCCTCAAAGGTGAGTATCTCAGAACGCGGATAAAACTCATACTCTTGTCCTTCTGGCATGCAAAACTGACACCTAAAATTGCATCTATCCGTGACCGAAATCCTAAGGTCATGAAGTTCTCTTCCGTAAGCATCTTTAATCATGCTCCAAGCACCCACTGTCCTCTGCCGTCAGAAAACACCTCCTTTTTCCATATGGGAGCTCTCTTTTTCACCTCGTCCACCACATACCTGCACGCTTTGAAAGTCTCATCTCTGTGTCCACCAAAGACACAGACCAGAAATGAAGGCTCTCCTACCTTTACAACACCAAGTCTATGGTGAATAAATATCTCCTTTACTGAAAAGAGTTTAATGGCCTCCTCCCTTATCTCTTGCATAACTTTTATAGCCATCTCAGGAAAGGCTTCATAATGTAGTTCTTTTACATCGCCGTCTTCTGGAGCAGATCTTGCTATACCTAAAAAAATAACGCTTGCTCCACAATCCTGAGGAACACTGTAATGAGATAAAATTCTCTCTGCACCTATCCACTCTACACCTATATAAACATTGGGAACCATAACCTTAAATATATATACCAAATCGGGGTGAGGGGACTTGAACCCCTGACCTTCGGCTCCCGAAGCCGACGCTCTGCCACCTGAGCTACACCCCGTAACCATTTAATAAGTTTATAACTCTCTTTACTATGGTTTCCGCAGAGATCTGTTTTTGTGTAAACTCTATCTGTTCCTCTCTACCATCCGCATAGAGTATGTATCCCACGTGAAACTCCCTATCCATAACCTCCAAAGGGTTAGCTATTAGCATGTCAAGGTTTTTTCTTTTTAGTTTTTCCCAGCTGTTTTTCAAAAGATCCTTCTCCTCCTCAAGGGAAAAGCCTATTAAAAGCTTTCCTTTCTTGTCTTTTCCAAGCTCTTCAAGAATGTCTGGTGTTTTTACAAGCTCAAGGTTTATCCTTTCTGTTTTTTTAATTTTACCTGTATATCTCATAGCAGGAGTAAAGTCCGAAACAGCTGAATTCATAACAATTATGTCAGCCCAATCTCTTAGCTCCATCACTTTCTGGTACATATCCCGTGTGGATATGACTCTATATATCTCAACTTCTGGGGGTTCCTCAGCTGTGGTAAAACCTGCTATTACTTTTACATCCGCACCGTACCATCTGAAAGCGCTTGCTAAGGCAAATCCCATTTTACCGCTGGAGGAGTTAGATATAAAACGCACTTGGTCTATGTATTCCCTTGTGGCACCGCACGTGATGAGGACTTTTTTGTTCTTTAAAGGTTTTGGTCTTATTGCGTACTCTATCCAATCGAGAATTCTCTCTTCGCTTGCCAGCTTTCCCTGTCCTTCTTCTTCACAGACGAGTTTTCCCTCTTCTGGTTCTATGATAATGTGTCCCAAAGACTTCAGCTTGTTTATGTGTTCTTTTACAATGGGGTTTGTGTACATGGAAACATTGCCTGCTGGTGCTATTAGAAGCTTTCCAATATATGCAAGAACAGTGGATGTAAGAAGGTTATCACCTATCCCGAGAGCTATCTTGGATAGCGTGTTTATACTGCAGGGAGCTATAAGGAAAACATCGCACCATCTTGCGAGGTTTATGTGCGCCAAAGGGTCATCTTCCCATTGGGAATAAGCCTTATGACCGCTGAGAGCTTCAAAGGTAAGCTTGCTTATGAACTTTTCGGAAAAGGGGGTCATGATAACTCTGACTTGGTAGTTCTTTTTCCGCAGGGACCTTATAAGGTCGCAAACCTTATATATGGCAATGCTTGAAGATACGCCAATGAGAACTTTTGTCATTCAAAATAGTATTTTAACATCTCCTTTAGCTCACCTCTGAGTTCAAGCAAATACTCTATGGCTTCTCTTACTGCACCTTCCCCACCTTTGGCTTTTGTGATGTATAGGGCAGTTTCTTTTACCACCTTTGGTGCATCACAAACCACTATAGGAAAACCAACCCTACGAAGAATGGGAATATCTACATAGTCATCTCCTATAAAGGCAATCTCTTCACAGCTAAGATGATTTTTCTTTAAAATCTCTTCAAAAGCGGGTAGTTTTTCGTTGTGTCCCAAATATATCTCTTCAACTCCCAACTCTCTAAGCCTGTTTATAAGGGGTTTTGAGTTTCTTCCTGATATTACACCCGTTTTTATACCCGCCTTTTGAATAAGCTTTATTCCCAATCCATCTCTTACATTAAACACCTTTATCTCCTCTCCCTCTTGGGTATAGTACAGTTTTCCGTCTGTTAAAACTCCGTCCACATCCATAAGAAGCATCTTAACTCTTTTGGCTTTCTCTGTTAGATCCATGTATAATAATTTAAGAGCCTACCGAAAGGAGGAAGAGTAAAATGAACCTTTACGAGTATGAGGCTTACGACAAAATATTTAAAAAGTACGGCATACCAACACCCAAATACATGTTTGCGGACCACATAAACGATGAGCTGGTGCAGTTTATAAATGACCTTGGTGAGTGTGTGGTAAAGTCTCAGGTACTTGTAGGCAAAAGGGGAAAAGCCGGAGCGGTAAAGGTGTGCCATGATCCACAGACCGCCGTAGAAACAGCACAAACACTACTTAACTATCCCGTTTACGGCGAGATGCCCGTGGGTATACTCATCTCACAGAAGGCAAACATATTAAAAGAACTTTATGCTTCCATTACCTACTCCACAGAGGTAAGAGCTCCTGTGCTTACCCTCAGTTTAGAAGGTGGTATGGACATAGAGGAGGTGCCACCTGAAAAGGTCAAGACCTGGGCTATAGACCCTCTTAAAGGGCTTTATCCCCACATGGTTAGAAACTACCTTCTGGAGCTTGGTTTTCCCCAAGAATACATGGGAGTTCTTAGGGAGCTTTCAGAAGTTATTGCCAATATGTACAGAGCTTTTTGGGAAACAGAAGCGAGGCTCTTGGAGATAAACCCCCTTGCCATATGCGATGTGGATGGCAAACAAAAGGTCTACGCTCTTGATGCGGTAGTGACCATAGATGACGATGCGTCAGTTCCTCCTTCTAAGATATACGGTGTGAGGACTGCGCTGAAGAGACCACCCACAGAAAGAGAAATTCAGGCATCTTTAATAGACAGAGATGACCATCGTGGAAAGGCTGGCTCTTATGTGGAAATGGACGGCGATATTGCCATGATGACTTTTGGTGGTGGTGGCTCCACAGTCACCATAGAAACCACCTACGCTGTAGGGCTAAGACCTGCCAACTTTACGGACATAGGTGGAAATCCTCCTGCGGAGAAGATGTATAAGATAACAAGGATAATACTTTCAAAACCCGGCATAAGGGGGGTGCTTGTTTGCGGTGGCACTGCCAACAACACGAGGATAGACGTGACCTTAGGAGAAGGAGTGGCAAACGCCATAAGGGATCTCTACAAAGAGGGCAAGCTAAACCCCGACTGGATATGGGTAGTGCGCAGAAACGGTCCCGAGGCAGAAAAAGGTCTTCGCATGCTCTTTGAAGCTTTCAAGGAATGCAGAGTGAAAGGTGAGATATACGACTCTTCTTTGCCTCTTACAGAAGCACCCATAAGGCTAAAAGAGCTCCTTGACAGGTGCGCAAGCGGAAAAGAGGAAGACAGAAAGCTCACAGAAGAGCAGGCTAAAGATATGGGGGTATGAACTCTCTATCTTATTGCACACTCAAAAAAGTTATCCTTTATCAGAGACAGTATGCTTCTTAGTTCCTCGTCCGAGTAAGTGTTTTTGTAAGCAAAGGTGGGGTCAAGGGTCTTGCCCGGGAGAAACTTCTGAAGATAGTACCTTTTGGCGGATCTTATCCACTTGGCTATACTAACTATGTCCTGTACGGATAACTGATCTTTTATTACGGTGGTTCTAAACTCATAATCCACACCTGAGCTCATTATCAAGCGCACGCTTCTGTCTATGTCCTTTAGGTTAACGTGAGCACCAACTACATCTGCGTACTTCTCAGGAGGTGCCTTGATATCCATAGCTATATAATCAACGAGCCCTTCCTTTATAAGCTCTTCTAACACTTGGGGCATGCTTCCGTTGGTATCGAGCTTTACAAGAAAAGAAAGATCTTTGACCTTTTTAATGAAATCTTTCAGTCCGACATTTATCGTAGGCTCTCCACCTGTAATGACAACACCTTCAAGTAGACCCACCCTCTTCTCAAGAAAGGATAAAACTTCTTCCTCCCTCAAGGTATTTTTGAAACGATCAGGGAGAACAAGGTCTGGGTTATAACAATAGTGACACCGAAAATTACAACCCTGAGTAAACACAATACACGCCAATTTTTCCGGATAGTCTATAAGAGTAAATTTTTGAAATCCACCTATCATTAGATCTTATTTTAACGATATATTTTTAAAATTATGGGCTTGTTTTTAAACTTTGAGAATCTTATAGATGCAGAAATGAAGTGCACTTACCGCAGAACATTTTAAAAAGTGCCTATCTTAACCTAAATGATGGAAACCAAAGGACTGCTTTTGAGAAGAAAAAAAAAGAGATCAGGCTTTCGGACACCGCTAAGTACGGCGACCTGACGCGTGGGGAAAGGATATACAAACTCATAAAACCCCTCATGAAGGAGATACTTAGTGAGATACAAAATGCAGAAGGCACCTTATAGAAGAAGTGGGTAAGAAGTTAAGGGAGATGATGCCTTGGATAACGGGTAAGGAGCTCAAATGAACCTCACCAAGAGAAGAGAAGCTCTAAAAATCTGAAGGGGTATGTGAAAGTGAGGTGCTATCTTTTCCTCCGTAAGTAAAAGGTTAAGCAGGTCGCTACTTATCTCTGAAGGATATACAGAAGGAAGTCTTATGAGTTCTATTCCCTTTATTTTAAGTAAGTCTTTTAAAAGCTCATACAGGCTCGTTCCTATATCCAAACCGTACTGAGTGAGAGATGACACTACATGTGTTATAACCCTTCTGCCTGAAATAGAGTAAAAAAGCTACGTTGTGACTTTGAGTTATTCTCCTGATAACGCTTACCTTCAAAGAGTAAGGTGCTCCTTTCTTGACCTTTTGATGGAAGATTTTATGATTTTAAAGTAATCAAACTATAAAGGAGGTATATGTCATGTTCAGACTGGAGCTGGAAAGCATTATTGCAAAAAACAAAAACCTACCAAAGGTGATCAAGAGGGATGGAACAGAGGTTCCCTTTGACAGGTCAAGGATAGAAGTGGCAATAGGAAAGGCGTTCAAAGCTATTGGAGAACCTGTTGATGCAAGCACACTGGAAGAACTTGTGAATCACATTATTCTTAAGGTTCTTGAGCTTAAAAGGGAAAGCGTCCATGTGGAGGAGGTGCAGGATATTGTAGAAGAAACCCTTATACTTCACGGCTTTGCTAAAACTGCTAAAGCCTACATCTTATACAGAAAGAAGAGGGAGGAGCTAAGGGACATATCAAAAGCCATAGTGGATGCGGAAAAAGTGGTTCAAGAGTATGTATATCAGCAAGACTGGAGGGTAAGAGAAAATGCTAATGCGAGCTACTCTTTCTCAGGGCTTATGCTTCATACCGCTGGAACTGTAATAGCTCACTATACGCTTACCTATGTGTATCCTGAGAGGATAGCAAAAGCTCACAGAGAAGGGGATTTTCACATACATGACCTATCACACGGTATAGTGGGCTACTGTGCAGGTTGGTCTCTTGAGGACCTCTTGCGAAAAGGCTTTAGGGGTGGATACGGTAAGGTAACCGCAGGACCAGCAAAACACTTTTCTTCCCTTGTAGGTCAAATAGTTAACTTTCTGGGATGCGTTCAGATGGAGTTTGCAGGCGCTCAAGCTTTAAACTCCGTTGATACATACCTTGCACCTTTCGTAAGGGTTGATAAACTAAGCTACGAAGAAGTAAAACAGGTAATCCAGCAGTTGGTATTTTCCCTCAATGTACCCTCAAGGTGGGGTGGACAAGCACCCTTTGTAAACTTCTCCTTTGACTGGACTGTTCCCGAGGACATGAGGGAAAGACCCGTCTTAGTAGGGGGAACGGAGAGACCAGATATAGGATACTATGGAGAATTTCAGGAAGAGATGAACATGATAAACAGAGCTTTTATTGAGGTGCTTATGGAAGGAGATCACGCTGGCAGGATATTCTCCTTTCCCATACCTACCTATAACATAACTTCGGATTTTGACTTCTACTCGGAAAATGCAAAAATGCTCTGGAAACTTACCGCCAAATACGGTATTCCTTACTTCCAAAACTTTATATCAAGCAGTTTGAAACCCGGTGATGTTAGAAGTATGTGTTGCAGGCTACAGCTTGACCTTAGAGAACTGAGGCGCAGAATGGGTGGCCTTTTTGGAAGCGCTGACAAAACAGGTTCCATAGGTGTTGTGACCATAAACATGCCCAGGATAGCTTACCTCTCTGGAAGCGAGGAGGAGTTTTTTGAAAGACTCAGCGAGCTTATGGAACTTGCAAAAGAAAGCCTTGAGATAAAGAGAAAAGTTATAGAGAGGAATCTGAAGAAAGGGCTTATGCCTTACTCAAGGGAGTACCTACAATCTTTTGACACCTTTTTCTCCACCATAGGACTTGTAGGTATGAACGAAGCATGTTTAAACTTGCTCGGTGTATCCATAGCAGAACCCCAAGGTAAGGATTTTGCCATAAGAGTGTTAAAATTTATGAGGGAAAGGCTTGCAGACTTCCAAGAAGAAACGGGACACCTTTACAATCTTGAAGCTACCCCAGCGGAGTCTGCAGCTTATAGGCTTGCAAGGATAGACAGAGCTAAGTTTCCAGATATAATCACTGCAGGAGAAAGTGAGCCTTATTACACAAACTCCACACATCTGCCAGTAAACTACACAGATGATCCCTTTGAGGTGCTTGAGCACCAAAAAGACCTGCAGGTGCTTTATACAGGTGGAACAGTAATACACTTCTTCCTCCAAGAATCTCCTAACGAAACAGCATTACCGGAATTTATAAAGAAGGTTTTTGAACGGTACCCTGTGCCTTACATAACCATAACACCCACCTTTTCTGTTTGCAAGGAACACGGCTACATACAGGGTGAACACTTCAACTGTCCCCAATGTGGGAGGCAGACGGAAGTTTATTCAAGGGTGGTAGGATACTACAGACCTGTTCAACTTTGGAACAGGGGCAAGCAGGAAGAGTTCAAAGACAGACTTGAGTATGTTATTTGATGGATCTTTCTATTTGCACAGGCTCTTTGTGCCTGTGCTTTTCTTCTACCTCTGCCAACTCCGCTATGGTGGTGGTGTTAAGATAGTCCAGTATGGTCTCTCTTAGTCTCGTCCACTTTTCGTGCACCCTACATGGAGATACCTGCCACTCCTCACACCTTCCAGGTCTTAAGGCGCAGTAGTCCAGTTTGTAATCTTCATCCAGATAGCGTATAACATCCATTATGGTTATCTGCTCTGGGGGTACTGCAAGGGTAAAACCACCCGTGGGACCTTTGTAGGACCTGAGCACCCTTTCCCTTGCCAGCTTGTGGAATATTTTGGACAGGAAGGGTTTGGGAATTTTTTGAGCTTCTGCTATCTCCTCAACTTTCACAAGCCTGTCTTTGTTCAGCGCCAAGTAAGACAAAGCCAGCAAAGCGTACTTGACTGTTTCTGAGTATATCATAATGTTATAATTATAGCATGGGAAATGAATTTGACAAGATCCTAAAAATTATACAGCAGGACCTCCCTTTAGTTAGCAGACCCTTTCTTACACTTGCGGAGAGTGTAGGCATCACGGAAAGTGAGCTCTTGAAAACCATAGAAAAGCTCGTTGATGATGGTGTAGTCAGAGAGATCGCGCCCATATACGATAGCAAGATGCTTGGCTACGACTCTGCTCTGGTAGCCTTTAAAGTGCCTCAGGATAAATTACAGATGGTAGCAGACTTTGTGAGCTCATGCCCAACCGTGAGTCATAATTACGAGCGGACTCATCCTTTTAACCTCTGGTTTACCTTGGCTGTGCCACCAGATACTCTAAGTCTTGAAGATGTAGTAAGGCTCATGGCGGAAAGAACAGGAACGCTGGACTATCTTGTTTTAAGGGCAGTGAGAACTTTTAAGATAGGCGTAAGACTTGACTACGAATCTGCGCATGAAAAGGAAAGCGTAGGTTTTACCCACAAACCTTATAAGCCTTTGAAGGAGCATGAAAAGGAGGTGGTGAGAGTAGTACAAGGTAGGATGCCTCTTACGGAAAGACCTTTCTTTGAGTACGCTCAGATGCTTGGTATGAAAGAGGAAGAACTTTTAAATCTGTTGAAGGATCTGAAAGAAAGAGGGGTGTTAAGGAGAATATCCGCTGTGCTCTACCACAGAAGAGCAGGGTTTGTTGCCAACGCCATGAGTGTGTGGAATGTTTCAGAAGACAGAGTAGAAGATGTGGGAAACTTCATGGCAGGCTTTAAGGGTGTGTCTCACTGCTACGAGAGAACCACAGGGGAGAGCTGGCGGTATAACCTTTTTGCTATGATGCACGGCAGAAGCGAAGAAGAACTTTACAATTTAGCAAAACATATAAGTCAGGAAAAGGGACTGGATGATTACGCTCTCCTGTTTAGTACTAAGGAATTCAAAAAGAGAAGGATAAAGTACTTTTCCGAAGATTTTAAAAGATGGCTAAAAGCTCTTACCTGAGCTTCAGCATGGATATTACAACTATCTTAGGCTCTGGTATACCCGAAAGTTCCAAGTGGTGGTGAAAGGGAGCCATTCTGAAGAGCCTTTTTTCTTTATGGGACGTGTCTATACCTTCAAAGGCTTTTTTCTGTATATCTCTCTGGTAGGGGCTTTCAAGAGCAAGTATAACCATCAAAACCAATGTCCGCATAAGCAAAATCATGCACTATCCATACACCTTCTTGCTTTGCAAGTTTTACTACTTGCTTAAAGAAATCCAAGTCCACGCATAGGATAGATGGTGGTTTCGGGTCTTGCTTTTAGTCTCTCAAAAGGCATCTCTCTTCCGCAGTTCTCATGTCGTATTAAGAAGAGCGTAATCTATTTTTCTGAGAAGTTTGAGCTCTCTGGTCTTTACCCTTTGGAGTTGAAGGTAGCGCTCCGTTTCTATGTTAGCCCTGTCTATCTCGTCTCCACCCTCAAAGGTTATGTTAGAAGGATCTTTTATCTGCTCATCCGCAGACTTAATGATCTTCTCCCTTATGGCTAAAAGCAGGTCTCTTAGCTCTTTTATTTGTTCCTCTGTAAGATGGTGCATAAGTTTAAATTATAATTGTATTTCCCTAAGACTTTTAAGTAAAAAGATAGCTTTACCACCTTGCCCACCACCATAACTGCGGGTGGATTAACTTCTGGAGGACTTTGGGAAACTTCCAAAAGACTGCTTATTAGAGTCCTCTGCTCGTGGGTTGTACCTCTCTCTATAAAGGCTACAGG
>NZ_OBEN01000005.1 GCF_900215655.1 Hydrogenobacter hydrogenophilus
CTATGAACTTTACGATCTGTTTGTGTTTTTTGTTTCTCATTCTAATATTATCTCCCCATTGTGGGGAGCTTTTTTGCTATTTTTTAAACAGTCTCACATGGCAGCTCCATTGCTTGCGGAAGCGGTTGGAGGTACTGTTTTTCTTGGATTTATTGCAGCGGTAGCCTTTGCTACCATACTTGCAGTTGTTGCAGGTCTTACCTTAGCAGGTGCCTCTACATTGTCTCATGACCTTTATGTGAATGTGGTAAGGGGAGGACGCTCTTCAGAAGAAGAAGAAGTGAAGGTTGCTAAGATAGCTACTTTAATACTCGGTGTGCTTGCCATCATTTTGGGTATTCTCTTTAAAGGTCAAAATGTAGCCTTTATGGTAGGACTCGCTTTTGCTATTGCTGCGAGCGCTAACTTTCCACCCTTGGTCATGTCCATATTCTGGAGGAAGTTTACTACTGCGGGTGCGGTCGCCAGTATACTGACTGGTACGTTCTTGGCAGTGATCCTTATAATTCTCAGTCCCACAGTATGGGTTGATGTACTTAAAAATCCTGCACCCATATTCCCTTGGAAGAATCCTGCCCTTGTATCTATGCCTGCATCTTTCCTTATAGGCATAATAGTCTCACTGTTAACTAAGGAAGAAGAGGCTGAAAGAAAGTACGAGGAGGAAAAGGTAAGAACTTACTTAGGTATAGGAGCAGAATAAAACAGAGGCTCGCCGAAAGGCGAGCTTCTTTTAACAGAAGATAAAATGCTTGACCCTGAGAGGTTCTTTAAAGAAACTTATCCCTTTGACAGACTTTCGGAGGAGGATATAAAGCGGCTAAGTTCTAACATAATGGTCAGATACTACTCCAAAGGTGAAACTATATTTGAAGAGGGTAGCTCTCCCCTTGAGTTTTTGTATGTAATAAGAAAAGGAGCGGTAGTTTTAAAAAAAGATAGTGCAGTCGTTGATTATCTTCAGGAAGGTGATAGTTTTGATTACTTATCCCTTTTGGAAAATGTTCCCCCTTCTTCAAAAGCTGTAGCCATTGAGGACACCATCCTTTTTATGATACACAAAAGAATATTTTTAAGATTTTTGAATGATTACGAAGAACTGAGAAACTTTTACACTAAAAAGCTTATTGAGAGAGTTCGTAAAGAAAAGCCTCAATTAAGTACAGGGTTTGATATGTGGATCAACCTACCTATAAGACACTTAAAGCTTTCCCCACCACTGTTTGTAGATGGGCAAGAGTCAGTCTACCAAGTGATTCTTAAGATGGTTGAAGAAGACCTTAGCTTTGCATTGGTAATTGATGAAAATGTAATAGGTATAATAACGGAAAGGGATATTATCAAAAGGGTATTTGCAAAAGATCTTGATCCCAAATATACCAGGGCAAAAGATGTAGCTTCATTTCCTTTGATATACATACATATGGACGCTTTTCTGTTTGATGCTCTACTTTTGATGACAAGGCACAACATAAGAAGGTTAGGAGTAAAAGATAAGGATAAAATAGTAGGAGTACTTGAAGACAAGGACATTATACATCACGAAAGCCAAAACATTCCGTTCCTAGCAAAATACATAAACAAGGCGAAAAGCACAGAAGAGATAGCTTACGCATACTCTCTTATGTATAAGGCGGTAATAGAATATACAAAACAGGGCACAGACCCAGAGCTTATTGGCAGGTACATATCCGAACTGAGCGACAGGATCATGCAAAGACTTGTTTTTCTTACTATAAAAGAGATAGGAATGGAACCACCTACAGCCTTTAGCGTGTTGGTGCTCGGAAGCGAAGGAAGAAGGGAACAAAGCCTGAAAACTGATCAGGACAACGCTTTAGTGTACGAAGATGTACCCATGTTGGACCTTTCGGTAGATGATTACTTTAAAGATTTTTCGGAGAGATACGCCAAAAACCTTCTTAAGATAGGTTTTCCTCCATGTCCGGGAAAGGTAATGCTTTCAAACCCTGTGTGGAGAAGGAGTTTGAAAGAATGGATCGTGCAGATAGACCGTTGGATTGAAAACCCAAAGGGTGAGCATACCATTTATTTGTCCGTTTTCCTTGACCTGAGGACCGTCTTTGGGTCTGAGTGGTTAGAACAAGAGTTAAGAGATTACATATTCAAAAAGGCGAGCGACAACAAAGTTTTCCTTTCCTTTTTGGCAAGTCAAGTGCTGAGGTTTAGGGTGCCTTTGGGCTTTTTCAGGGACTTTGTAGTGGAAAAAACGGGTTTTCACAAAGGGGAGTTTGACATAAAGGCACGTGGGATTTTTCCTTTGGTACACGGCGTGCGCGTTTTGGCTCTTGAACATAGGATAAGTTCTACCAACACTTTTGAAAGACTAAAGGAACTGTCTTCAACAGGTGTAATTTCCGAAAGTTTCGCTAAGGACTTAGCAGATGCTTATAAATTTCTTATTGCAATCCGCCTGAAATTTCAAGCAGATGAGCTGTCAAAGGGTAGAGAACCTACTAATTATATAAATCCCAGTGCTCTCTCAAGAGCGGAAAAAACAGTACTGAAGGATGTTTTTCGTATTGTAGAAGAATTTCAGAGGTTCCTTAACAGTAAGTATAAGCTGAGTTATTTTTTAACTTGTTATTTCCTCTATTGCCTTTCCCTTTGCTTCTAAGCCCATTATGGACCAAATTAGGAAAGACACAAAACCAAAAAACCAAAGTATGGATAAGCCTATAATACCGTAAGTATAACTTGCAGAAGCTAAGCTAACGAGAACAATAGGCGAAATGGCTCCAGCCAACCTTCCCATCACAGAAATTAGCCCAATGGCATAAGCTCTAAGATAAGAAGGGTATATCTCTGTAGCGGACACATAAGCCACAGAAGCAAAAGAAAAGGCAAAAAATGAGTAAATAAGATAGGTAAGATCAAAATTAAAGCTCAGTAGAAACAGTAATGAAAGGAGAAAGGACATGAAACTAACAAAAGTGCCGGTTATCTTGCGTCCTAAAACATCACTCGCCAAGGCAACCAGTATGCCACCTATTAGACCACCCACACTTCCCACAAGGAGTATTCTGGGAATGTCTTCAGAGCTCAGATGAAAGCTAACAGGGATGAGAGTGATCATACCGTAGTATGTGGCAAGTATGGTTATACTCATGGAGGAACTAAAGAGAAAGCGCCATCTGTAGCGTGAAAGGATCAGCTTTGTAGCATCAAGGATACTTCCTTCAAATATTGGAATAGAGCATGAGTCTTGACTATACCTACCACCTGCCTTCTTTTCAAGCTCTTGGACTATTCTCTCCGCTTGGTCAATTCTACCCTTTGATAGGAGCCAACGGGGAGATTCAGGTACTGCAAACCTAACAAAGATAATAAGAAGTGCCAGCGCACCACCCAATAAGAAAGCAAAGCGCCACGCAAAGCTCTCATCAAAAAGGGAAAGGAGAAAACCTGCACTCAAGGATGCCATTATACTTCCCAAGTTCCAAAGAGATGAGATGATCCCATCCACCTTACCTCTGTGCCTTGATGGTATAAACTCATCCACTGCAGAGTGTATAGCAGAAAACTCTCCTCCTATCCCAGCACCCGCAAGCACTCTAAAAAAGAAAGCGGTCTCAAAACTGTTGGCAAAGCCCGTCAAAAATGTACCAAGAGAATAAAGAAGCAGTGTTATAAGAAATATCTTTTTCCTGCCGTATCTGTCTGCCAGATACCCAAAGAGAAGGGATCCCAAAATAGCACCCAACAGAAAACCGCTTACCATCAGGGAACTCTGCCAAGGTGCAAAACCAAGAGACAAAGACATGGGCTTTAACACAGCACTTACTATGACTATCTCAAAGGCATCAAGCACCCATGTAATACCTAAAGCCAACACAAACACAGTGTGAAATCTGCACCACGGCAGACTATCAAGCCTACAAGTCAAATCCGTGTTTATAAATCTCATGCGTTAAAATATATTCTCACATGATAGCTTATTTCGTAATGGAAGTAGGCTTAGACGAAAACATACCTACTTACAGTGGGGGATTGGGCACGCTTATTGGTGATACGCTTTACTCATTTGCTGACCTTGGCATACCAGCGGTTTGTATAACGCTCCTTTACAAAAAAGGCTATGTTTACCAAAAGATAGGTAAAGATGGTAGACAGATAGACCTTGAAGATGAATGGGATTACTCCGAGGTGTTAAAACCTCTTTCCGTTGAGGTGGAATTGCCTTTAGGTGATAGGAAGCAAAAGCTCAGAGCTTGGGAGTATATGGTAAAGGGAAAGAGAAACATAAAGGTGATATTCCTTGATGGGGACATTGAGAGCAACGACCAGATAGTAAGAGAAGCTTTTCAGAGGCTCTATTACAGCGACAGAGAAAAAAGGCTAATACAGGAGATAGTCCTCGGTATAGGAGGCTACAGGGTACTCAAAGCGCTTGGGTATGAGATAAGCCTTTACCACATAAACGAAAGCCATTCCGCCTTTCTACTTTTTGAGCTTTTAAAAGACAGCAAGAATGCGGAGGAGGTCAGAAAAAAAGTAGTCTTTACTACACACACATCTTTGCCAGTTGGTCACGATAGCTTTCCTCTGAACATGGTTAAAGGCTATCTTAAACTTTACGATGGTGTTGAGTGGGAAAAGGAAGCCACAGACGGCAACGAGCTTGATCTCTCTCTTCTGAGTGCCAGATATAGCTCTATAGTAAATGCGGTATCTCTCAGACACAGGTTTATAACAAAGAGAAGCTACCATTTTAGAGAAGTGGACTACATTACCAATGGCGTTTACCACAAGCGTTGGGTGTGTGAGGAGTTAAAGGATATTTATGACAGATACTTACCCGGCTGGGATGACAACCCTGCACTGCTCAAACAAGCATACGACATACCTTCCATAGAACTTCTCAACGCTCATTTGGAAGCCAAAGAAAAACTTATCAACTTTATAAACAAAAACTACGATGCAAGTTTTATACCTGAATGTCCTGTGTTGTGTATAGCAAGGAGGATAACCGCTTACAAAAGAAACAACCTTATTTTAAGAGACATAGAGAGATTAATAAGGATAGCAGAAAGGTTTGGCGGTCTACAGGTGGTCTTTGCAGGAAAAGCTCATCCTGCAGATGAGGAAGGGAAAGCCATTGTCAAAGATATAAACGACAAAATAAACTACACGAAAAGTAGAACAAAAGATCTTAGAATGGTTTTTATAGAGAATTACGGCATACATGTAGCAAAGCTCTTAGTTTCTGGTTGTGATGTGTGGCTAAACAATCCCAAAAGACCTTACGAGGCATGTGGAACCAGCGGTATGAAAGCTTCCATGAACGGAGTTATCAACTTCTCCACTTGGGATGGCTGGTGGCTTGAGGGTGGTATAGAAGGTATAAACGGATGGGGCATAGGACCCAAACCACACTGGCTTGATATGTCCGAATCTAACGATGAGGAAGATTTAGAAGATATATACGGAAAGCTTCAGCACCTGATACTTCCCCTATACTACAACCATCAGGATGAGTGGGTTAAAATGATGAAAAACAGTATAGCTACAGTAGGTCCATACTTTAACACCTACAGAATGGTGAGCGAGTACTTTGTTAAGATATACTCTGCAGGACTTAGGATATGATAGCTTACTTTGTAATGGAATTAGGGCTTGAGGACAGGATACCCACATACAGCGGTGGTCTTGGCACCCTAATAGGTGATACCCTCTATTCCTTTGCTGACCTTGGCATACCAGCGGTCTGTATAACGCTCCTTTACAAAAAAGGCTACACTCTTCAGAAGATAACGCCACACGGGATGCAACTGGACTTTGATGCTTTTTGGGACTACAAAAAGATACTAAAACCCATAGATGCAGAAGTTGAAGTCTATTTTGGAGAAAGGAAACAAAAGGTTCGAGCGTGGGAGTACACGATAAGAGGTAAGGGGGAAATAAAAGTTATATTTCTTGATGCTGACCTTCCTCAGAACGATCCAGATATAAGAAAGCTCAACGAAAGATTATACTTTGACGATGGACTCTACAGACTCAGACAGGAAATACTTTTAGGAATAGGAGGATACAGAGTGCTCAAAGCTCTGGGATACAACATAGGTGTGTATCACCAAAACGAAAGTCACTCTGCCCTTCTTGTGGTAGAGCTCCTAAGGGAGTTAAAAGATGTGGAGAAGGTGAGAAACAAATGTGTCTTTACCACACACACGCCCGTTGAAGCTGGTCACGACAAATTCCCCATAGACATGATAAAAGAAGAGTTAAAAATGTACGATCACATAAACTGGGATGAGGAAGCTATAGATGGCTTTTTAAATCTGTCTGCCCTTGCTTTCAAATACTCTTGTAAGGCTAATGCAGTATCTTACAAACACATGTTTGTATCGCAGAGGATATTCCAGGGTATAAATGCTAAGTGTGAGCTTGACTATGTCACAAACGGTGTATACCACAAAAGGTGGATACATCCAGAGATCAAAGAACTCTTTGACGAGTACATACCCGGCTGGGATGATAATCCCATTTTACTGAACCAAGTTTACAGAATACCCTCTGAGCTTATCCTAAAAAAACACAACAAGATAAAGAATGAACTTATAAACTACATAAACAAAAACACTGACGCAGGCTTCAGCGACGATGTGCTAACCATAGGAATAGCAAGGAGGATAACCGCTTACAAAAGAAACAACCTTATCCTGAAGGATATTGACAGATTGATATACATTGCAGAACACTTTGGAGATGTGCAGATAGTTTTTGCAGGTAAAGCACATCCCAAGGACACCATGGGTAAGGAGATGATCGCCGACATCATCTCAAAGATAAAAACAGTAAAAGGGAGAACCAACAAGCTAAAAATAGCCTTCCTTGAAAACTACAGCATAGATATGGCAAAACTCTTAGTTTCTGGTTGTGATGTATGGCTAAACAATCCCAAAAGACCTTACGAGGCATGTGGAACCAGCGGTATGAAAGCTGCCATGAACGGAGTTATCAACTTCTCCACTTGGGATGGATGGTGGCTTGAGGGTGGTATAGAAGGTATAAACGGATGGGGCATAGGACCCAAACCCCACTGGCTTGATATGTCCGAATCTAACGATGAGGAAGATTTAGAAGATATATACGGAAAGCTCGCTTATGTGATCCTTCCCATGTATTATACAAACAAGGACGAGTGGGTTCATATGATGGAAAACAGTATAGCTACTGTAGGTCCATACTTTAACACCCACAGGATGGTGAGTGAGTATATTAGTAAGATATACCAAATAGGATTAAGGTAATGGTAGAGATCTCTGCCTGTGAGCTTATTAATCTTGATGAGAAGGTAATAGTGGATATAAGGAGTCCCTCCGAGTACGCTCAGTTTCATATACCTGGTGCAATAAACATTCCCCTCTTTGAGGATGATGAGAAGTTTCTCATAGGCTACATTTACAGAAAGGAAGGCGTAGAGAAAGCTAAACAGCTGGGATACTCCATAGCCAACAGTAAGCTACAGAAATTGTTTGAAAGTTTTAGACAGCTCAAAAGGGTTCACAAACATGTAGTGGTTTATTGCTGGCGTGGAGGACTTAGAAGCTTAGAGCTGTGTAAAGCGCTCTCTTCTGTAGGAATACAAGTAATAAGACTAAGAGGTGGATACAGAGCCTACAGAGAGTTTATCCTTCAGGACATGGAGGAAAGGCTAAAAAGTATAAACTTTATCGTGCTTACTGGAAAGACGGGTGTGGGGAAAAGTAAAGTGCTAAGGCTCTTAAGGGAAGAAGGTGTACCTGTGATAGACCTTGAGGATCTGGCTCAGGATCGTGGCTCTGTGTTTGGTAAGGTGGGCAAAAAGACGAGGATCTCTCAAAAAATGTTTGATGCCTTACTTTACGAAAACATAAGAAGTTTAAGCGGACCTTACGCTTTTGTGGAAGATGAGAGCAGATGCATAGGAAACATACACATACCTGATGCGCTTTGGAAAAAGAAAGAGGAGGGCGTGTTTGTAGAACTTACCAACAGCATGGAAAACAGGATAAGGAACATCTTGGAAGAGTATACCCTTGAGGAAGGGTGGGAAGAGGATGTAAGGGTGGCTCTTGGAAAAATAAAAAGGTATCTGGGGGAAGAAGGTTTTGCTCAGGCATTGTGTATGTTGGAAGAAAGAAGATACGAAGAGTTGGTGAAGTTTCTTATGGAGGCACATTACGATAAGAGATACAAGCTTATTAGAAAACCCCTTTATACGGTTGATTGTACAGACTTACAAAAATGTAAAGATGAGCTCTTGAAAATTTTTAATACTCACTCTAAAACTTGTCTCTCAAGCTCTCCAAAATGATATCCTTTATATCATCTTCTTGGTTTTGTTCCTTTAGGACCCTTCTGGCAAACAAAAACCTCGTTTTCCAATAGGGTTCGTCTATCCTACTTATTACTATACCCTGCGTGGTAGATGCGTGTATCATCTTGCCATTACCTATGTATATACCTACATGCGAAGGATATGGTGCGTAAGTTCTAAAAAAGAGAAGGTCTCCGGGCTTTATGTCTTCCCTTTTTACAGGCTTACCGTATTGAGCCTGCTCCCTTGTAGACCTTGGCAGTTCTATTCCGTTTATGCGGAAAACCTTCTGAACAAAGGCAGAGCAGTCCATAGCGTAGGAGCTGTCAGACCCAAACCTGTAGCCTCTATCCATAAAGCTAAGAGCGGTAATAAGAAGGTGATCCTCATCTGGAAGGGCAAAGGAAAAATATGTCCAATAAATGACTCCCAATAAAGTGATCCCTTTTATGCCTACCATAACATCCCCCCTTTATAAACATTTTAAACTCCTCCACCTGCGCTGTAAAACCTGTACTTTAAACCTCTTATCCTCTCCAGATTACTCATAAGGAGGTCCTCTATGTAGGGATTGTGGGATATAACAAGAACATCAAGTCCAAATCCACCTTCTTCAAGAAATCTTCTTGCGGAAAGCAAAAACTCTCTGAGGACCTCATCGCACTCAACCTCAAAAGGTGCTCCCAAAAAGTGATGGCTCATACCGAGAAAGCTTCCGGGTTTGACTTTTACCATCAATCTTACTGGATTGAGGGCTTCAAGGAGCTTGTCCTTCAAATGGGCAAACTGTAGTCCAAACATGAGCATGGCGTCGGTTATTATATACTTGGAATGTAGGGTCGTAAACTGCCTAAACCCTGTTTCTTTAAAGTCCATCTTGAGGTTGTCTCTTACGGTTTCTATCCAATGAGGGTGTGGGTTATCTACAAGCCACAGGAGTTTTTCTGGATAAAAGCGCTCTTCCTCCTCTTTCCCCCAGATCATAATAGCGAGGGGCATTCTAATAAATTTATAACATTACGGTTTTTTAACAATCACGGCTATAGGCTTTACTGGATTTGTAGGAACCTTGGAGTAGAATCTGAACCATTCCTCGGGCAGAATTTCCCAAAGCCTTTTCCAGTTTTCAACCCATGTCTTCACAAAGTCCCAGGGAGGCACAGTAGGGCACATGAGGGATATGGATATGATGAGATCTCCTCTTTCGTTTATTGACGGGATAATGGGAAAGCTCCTACAGTCTATGGGATGTTTTCCGTGTATGCCACAAAATCCGTCTCTGTTAAAGGGACAGTCCTGATTTGGAGCCAAAAAGCCTATATTAAAGCCGTTTACGCTTATCTCAGGAAATCCTGCAGAGTTTAGCTTTTTGATGAGCGTATTTTCGGTAGGTAGGAGTACTACCGCTTCGTTGATCCTTTGGCATTCCTCTGATCTTTTACCACCTTTGGCACACAAGAAACACCCAAGTTGAGAACATCCTATGTCAAAATGCTGTGTGGAATGATAGATCTCTTCAATGATTGCAGACAGCCGACTTTCTTTATCTCCTTGTGTCTTTTCCATAATGCTTGTATATTTTATACACTAAAATTTTTTTTGCATGAATTTCTCTATGATCAGCGACTATGATGTTTATCTATTTAAAGAAGGTACGCACTGCAAACTTTACGAAAAACTTGGTGCTCATCTATTTGAGGAAGGTGTTTACTTTGCAGTTTGGGCACCTAACGCTACTTATGTTTCTGTTGTAGGAAGCTTTAATAACTGGGACAGAGGTGCAAACCCACTCAGAAAAAGAGAAGATGCTTCTGGCATATGGGAAGGTTTTGTAAAGGGTGCCCGTGCTGGAGATCTTTATAAGTACTTTGTAGTCTCAAAAAGCGGATACACAGCTGAAAAATCAGACCCCTTTGGTTTTCTCTTTGAAGTTCCACCAAAGACAGCAAGCGTAGTGTGGGATCTTAGCTACACATGGAATGACCATGTGTGGATGCAAAACAGATACCTTTCAAACTCCTTAAACGCTCCTTGGCTCATATACGAGGTGCATCTGGGTTCGTGGAAAAAGAAAGGTTGGGAGTCTCTTGGCTATAGGGAGCTTGCACAAGAGCTTGTCCAGTATGCCAAGTATATGGGATTTACGCATGTGGAGTTCTTACCTGTTATGGAGCACCCCTTTTACGGTTCTTGGGGTTATCAGACAACAGGCTACTTTGCACCCACCTCACGATACGGTACACCTCAGGACTTTATGTACCTTATAGACAGACTGCACCAAGAGGGTATAGGGGTGATCCTTGATTGGGTACCTTCTCACTTTCCTACAGATGGGCATGCCTTGGCATACTTTGATGGCACACATCTTTACGAATACGAAGACTATAGGAAGAGATACCATCCAGACTGGCACAGCTACATCTTTGATTACTCAAAGCCCGAAGTTAGGTCCTTTTTGCTCAGTTCCGCTCACTTTTGGCTTGAAAAGTATCATGCGGATGCCATAAGAGTAGATGCGGTAGCTTCTATGCTCTATCTTGATTACTCAAGGAAACCCGGTGAATGGACACCTAACATTTACGGTGGAAGAGAGAATCTTGAAGCCATAGAATTCATCAAAAAGCTCAACGAATGCCTCTACAGGGACTTTCCAGATACACAGACCATTGCAGAAGAATCCACCGCCTGGCCTATGGTCACAAGACCTACATATGTAGGAGGCCTTGGTTTTGGTATGAAGTGGAATATGGGTTGGATGCACGACACGCTCTTTTACTTCTCAAAGGACCCCATTTACAGGAAGTACCACCATGATAAGATCACCTTTAGCATCTGGTATGCCTTCTCAGAGAACTTTGTGCTACCCCTTTCTCATGATGAGGTGGTGCATGGCAAGGGCTCACTCATTAACAAAATGCCCGGTGATTGGTGGCAGAAGTTTGCTAATTTAAGACTTTTGCTCACTTACATGTATGCACATCCCGGTAAAAAACTCCTCTTTATGGGTGGAGAGTTTGGTCAGTGGGATGAGTGGAATCACGACAGAGGACTTGATTGGTTCCTTCTGGAATATCCTACACACAGAGGTGTTCAGATGCTTGTAAGAGACCTAAACCGTGTAGTAAAAGAAAACCCAGCTCTTTATGAGCTTGACTTTAGTCCTGAAGGTTTTGAGTGGGTAGATTTTTCTGACAGCGATCAGAGCGTGATAAGTTTTCTCAGAAAAGACCGTCAGGGAAATAACATGATACTTGCGGTGTTTAACTTTACACCTGTCCCCAGACACAACTACCGCATAGGAGTGCCTGAGAAAGGCTACTGGAAGGTGATAATAAACAGCGACTCTACTAAGTATGGAGGCTCAGGATACCAAGATTCAGAAGGTTTTCACACAGAACCCATAGCCTTTCACTCAAGACCCTATTCGGTATCCTTAGTCCTTCCACCCCTTGCTGGACTTTATCTCAGAAGAGATCCTTCATGATGTCTTCGGGCACACCCACATTGTCTCTTAGTTGTCCGTTCCCAAGTATAACAAACTTTTGGATGGTGAGCTCTTCAAGAGCCATAGGTCCCCTTGCGTGTATTTTATCTGTAGAAATACCCATCTCCGCACCTAAACCAAACTCGTTGCCGTCGGTAAAGCGTGTTGATGCATTCACATAGACCGCCGCTGAATCCACTTGGTTTAAGAACTTCATTGCTTTGGTGTAGTTTTCCGTTATTATGGCATCTGAGTGCTTAGATCCGTACTTTTCTATAAAGTCTATAGCTTCCTCTAAGCTTCCCACCACCTTTACCGCAAGGATAAGGTCAAGAAACTCCTCGTAGTAGTCCTCTTCCTTTGCAGGGATAGCCTTAACAAAAGAGAGCCTTGGGTCAGATTTTATAACTTTCAGGCTCTCTTCATCACACCTGAGTTCCACACCAGCCTTACCCAGTATGTAAGCCATGCGAGGGAAAAATTCCTCAAGAATGTCTCTATGGATAATGAGGTTCTCCACTGCGTTGCACACAGATGGCCTTTGCACTTTGGCATTGTAAACTATGTGATAGGCTTTATTTAGGTCCGCTTCGTCATCCACATATATGTTGCAAACACCTTTGTAGTGTTTTATGACGGGTACACGAGCGTTTTCCGCAACCGCTCTTATGAGGCTCTCACCACCTCTGGGAATGGCTACATCTATTTTGCCTTCCATCTTCAAAAGTTCCCAAACGATTTCTCTTTCTGGTCTGTCTATGAATTGAATGGCATCTTCTGGAAAGCCTGCCTGTTTGCAAGCTTCTCTTAGTATTTCAACCAGCGCTCTGTTGGAGTTTATGGCTTCCTTTCCACCACGAAGGATCACAGCGTTGGAAGACTTCATGCACAAAGATGCCGCTTCTACAGTCACATTAGGCCTTGCCTCGTATATGATAAATATTACTCCCAAGGGTACTCTCATCCTACCTACTCTAAGGCCGTTGGGAAGGGTCCACATTTTGGTTATCTCTCCTACAGGGTCGGGCAATTTAGCCACATCCTTGAGAACTTTTATCATGCCATCTATCCTTTTGTCATTCAGAACAAGCCTGTCTATAAGAGCGGAAGATAACCCAAGACTCTTTGCATACTCCACATCTTTTGCGTTTTCTTCCTTTATAAAATCCCTTTTATCATGCATAAGTTCTGCACAGTAAAGTAGAGCTTTGTTCTTTACCTCCGTGTTTAGAGAGACAAGCTCACGCAAAACCGCTCTTGCCTTTTCTACCTTTTCTTCCGCATAGCTAAGAACTTCTCTGCTCATGATGTAGAATATTATAAATGAACCTTGTAGTTAAGTTTGGCGGTACATCGGTGGGAAGCCTAGAAAGGATAGAAAGTGCAGCAGAAAAAGTAATACAAAAAGTAAAGCAAGGATACAAGGTTGTGGTCGTTTCCTCCGCTATGGCAGGCGAAACAGACAGACTTATAAACTTAGCCAAACAAATTGACCCATTTCCACCAGAAAGAGAGTTAGACATGCTCATATCTACCGGCGAACAGCAAGCTATAGCTCTGTTTGCCATAACTCTAAACAAAATGGGGTATCCTGCTAAGAGTCTGTGCGGGTGGCAGGTACCCATTATCACAGATGGAGTGCATACAAAAGCCAGGGTTGTAAAAGTAGGTGTGCAAAGAATAAAAAATTTACTCAATGAAGGCTATATACCTGTTGTTGCAGGTTTTCAGGGAGTTACAGAAGACTGGGAGATAACCACTCTTGGCAGAGGAGGTTCAGACCTCTCTGCGGTGGTTCTCGCTCATGCCCTTGGTGCGGATTGTGAGATATACACGGATGTGGAAGGGGTATTCACCGCAGACCCAAGGATAGTACCAAACGCTAAAAAGATATCTCGCATATCCTACGAAGAGATGCTTGAGATGGCATCTTTGGGTGCTAAGGTAATGCAGGCAAGAAGTATAGAGTTTGCTATGAAGTACAATGTAAGAATACATGTTAGGAGTTCCTTTTCGGATAATGATGGAACATGGATACTACCAGAGGAGGAAGTTATGGAGAAGGTAGCGGTAAGAGCCATAACCTTAGACACAAAAGAGTCGCGCATCACGGTGGTGAGAGTACCAGACAAGCCGGGCATAGCCTACAGTATATTTAAAGCTTTGGGTGATGCTCACATAGTGGTGGATATGATAGTGCAGAATGTATCCCACCAAGGCTATACAGATATGTCCTTTACGGTAAACAAAACTGATGCAAAAATAGCTGAAGACATCGTCAGAAAAGTGGCTTCCGAGATAGGTGCTCAGGAAGTGGTAAGAGATGACAATGTGGCAAAAATATCCGTGGTAGGGATAGGTATGAAAAGTTCTTACGGTACAGCGGCAAAGATGTTTGAAGTGCTTTACAGAAATAATATAAACATAATGGCCATATCCACATCCGAGATAAAAATATCCTGCCTAATTGACAGCAAGTATGGTGAGCTTGCCCTCAGAGAGCTACATTCTGCCTTCATAGAAGAAGATCAAGATGTGGTAAAATACTAAGCTATGAGAGAGTTTAATCATCCACACCAAGATGAGGCTTTTAAGGTATTGTCTTCCTCAAAAGTTGTTGCGGTAGTAGGTATATCTCCAGACCCAGAGAGACCCTCTTACTATGTGAGTGAGAGGCTTCTATCCAGAGGAATGCACAAAGTTTACTTTGTAAATCCCAAGTATGCAAATGAGGAAATATTAGGTGTTAAAGTGTTTGCAAGTCTAAAGGAAGTACCAGAAAGTGTAGACATAGTGAATGTGTTTAGGAATCCAGCTCACATAGAACCCATAGTGCAGGAAGCCATAGAGATAGGTGCTAAGTGCGTGTGGCTCCAACCGGGCTGTGAAAACCCAGAAGTTATAGAAAAGTACAAAGATAAGATTCACATAGTTTGGAACGCCTGTATTGGTGTGGAAGCAGGATACCTCTAAAAGACCACCAAGTTGTCCCGATGGATCGCCTCTTCCTTGTTAGTCTTTAGTATAGCTTTTACATCATGTCCCTTTTTTCTCATGACGCGCATGAGTTCTTCAGAAGAAAAATTAACCTTTCCTTTACCTATCAGACGACCATCTTCCAAACAAATGCTCACAGTATCTCCTCTTTTAAAAATACCACCTATCTTAACTATTCCTGCAGGCAGTAAGCTTTTCCCTTCCTTTAGTGCTCTATAAGCTCCACAATCAATATAAAGCACCCCCTTTGGCTCTTCCATCATGGCTATGGTCTTTTTTCTTTGCTTTAGAGGTTTATCAAGAGGTTTAAAATAAGTACCCGAAGTTTCAAATCGCTTGAGATTTACAAGGCTGTCTTCTTTACCCGTTATGATGACATGTATACCCAGATTTAAAGCCATCTTAGTAGCGGTAAGCTTACTAAACATTCCACCCGTTCCAAACTCTGAATTCACACCCTTTACAAAACTAAAGGCCTTATCCACATCATCTACAAAGTGGATTATCTGGTCTTTTTCGTCTCTTAGCCCTCCTGCAGTGGATAGTATGACAAGAAGCTCCACATCCATCATAAAGGCAGTATGCAGAGCAAGGAAGTCATTGTCTCCAAATACGAGCTCAGATACCGCAACAGTGTCGTTCTCGTTTATAACAGGTACGACTCCCAGCTTGAGCATCTGTTCTATAGCGTTCTTGCTGTTGTAAAATTTAGCCTTTTCTCTAAACACATCAGAGGTTAAAAGCACCTGTGCTGGGATAAGCCCATAATTAGAAAAAACCACATCGTATATATGCATCAGGTATGCCTGTCCCACTCCAGCCAATGCCTGCTTTAATACTAGATCTTTAGGCCTTTCTTTGATACCTAACTTCTTAGTACCACACAGAACAGCACCAGAAGACACAATAAGTACCTCATCCCCCTCTTGCTTCAAAGCCTTTATGTCTCTTGCCAGCTTAGAAAGAAAGGAAAGGTCTATATCTCCTTCGGGAGTCTGTATTAAGTTAGAACCTATCTTCACCAGAAGCCTCATCTTTTATAATTTTAGTAGGAGGTTTGCTTAAAGGTGGCTCTTTACCTGCTCTTGATTTTGAGTAGCTTTGTTCTTGGAGGTAAGCTTATGAAAGTGGAAAGCCCAGCTTTCAAAGATGGTGATGTTATACCCAAAAAGTATACGTGCGACGGTGAAAACGTATCACCCCCTCTGGTTTGGTTGGGTTATCCAAAAGAGGCAAAGTCTTTCGTACTTATAGTTGATGACCCAGATGCGCCCGTAGGCACTTTTACCCACTGGGTAGTTTATGACATACCCATAAGTGAAACCTCTCTTAAGGAAAACTTTCCCAAAGATGGGCAGGTAGGTAGTGTAAAACAAGGTAGGAACGATTTTGGGAAGGTAGGCTATGGAGGTCCCTGTCCACCAAAAGGACATGGCTATCATAGGTACTTTTTTAGGGTATATGCGCTGAATGTAGAAAGCCTTGGACTACCTCCTGGAGCTACAAGAAAACAAGTGGAAAGTAAAATGAGAGGACACATACTATCCGAAGGTTATACGGTAGGAAGGTACAAAAGAGAGTGATTAGAGCGTAAATTTGGTTAAAAGTTCTATAGGTTTTCTTCCTGCAAAACCTTCGTCCAGTTCATGCCAGTAGAGTATGGTATCCTCATCCTCCTTCCAACAAAGCCATATATATCTGTTCTGATAAAAGGAAAGGAAGTCTACAAGAATAGGGTCCGTCCCTTTTATAACACCACCAAGGGCCTCTATCTTCTGAAAACACCGCCTTATCTCCGCGTCTATCTCCTTAGTTTGGCTTTCCATATAGAGCCTTTCCAGTTTGTCCTCCTCCTCCTCCATTTTAGTGAGGATAGAATACAGCTCTTCCTTTTTTATGTTAATAGTTTCCACAAGAGGTTTTATAAGGGTTAGTAGCTCTCTTGCAGTGTCAAGATCAAAGACCTTCATAGTTAAATAATAAACCCTGCTTAGTAAATTGTCTATAATTTTTAATAATTCTTCTATGAAGAGGGTTTTGAGATTTTTTATAAAGCTAATGCTACCCATCATAGCTGTTCTTATACGCATCTTAGGAAGGACCATAAGGTGGGAAAAGAGGTACGACTTTGAGAAGGACAGGGGGAAAATATATGCCATATGGCACGGGAACGCTTTAGGTATAGCCTTTTTCGGTATGGACAGAGGCATATACACACTGGTTAGCAGGTTTAGAGATGGAGATATGGCATCATATCTTCTTGAAAAACTTGGATACCATGTGATAAGAGGTTCAACGGAGGAAGGTAAGCCAGAAAAAGGTGGAAGGTCTGGCATCCTTAAACTCGTCAAAGCCATAAAAGAAGGCAATAATGTAGCTATAACCGTGGATGGACCCAAGGGACCTCCCTTTAAGGTAAAAGCTGGTGTGATCTTTCTCGCTCAGAAAACACATGCAACTATAATTCCTGCCTTTGCAGAATTTGACAGATACATAAAATTAAACTCGTGGGATCACTTTATTATCCCCCTGCCCTTCACAAAAGGTAGAGTAAGGGTAGGAAGACCTATAAAGGTATGTAAAGAAGACAGCATAGAAGAGAAGGTCATGGAACTTGAGGAGGAGCTTTTGAGGATCTCCTCTTGGGAAAGATCAAATTCGCCACTTTTGGAGCAAAAACAAAACTAAAACTACCTATAAGAGAGGTGATAAGCACGAGAACAAAGGTTATTGTCTGAGCAGGAGGGTAAAGCCCAGAAAATATAAGAGAGAACTCCCCCCTTTGTAGAAAAGAAAGGGAAGCCCTCAGAGAGATCCTTTTATCAAAACCATAAAGAAGAGAAGATAAATAAGTGGAAACAAGCTTAAGGATAATAGCTAAAAGCGATATGCCAATAGCAAAAGGTATATCGGTAGAACCGTCCATATTTGCTTTGTATGTAAAGAAGAAAAAGAATAATCCCAAAGAAAGCTCTTTTATAGGTGAAAGGGTGTTGTCTATGATCTTGAAAGCTCGCGTGTTTTCAGGAACCAATACGCCTAAAAAGAAGGCTAATATAGCTTCTGAAATGTGATATTTAACTGCAAGGCCACTTACAAAAAAAAGAAACCCCAAAGTAAAAAAGACAAAAAGACTCTCATCTACCCTCCTTTCTAAAATATCAAAAAAGACTTTTACTGCGTCCTTTAAAAGATAGAAAAGCACAAAAATCATCACTAAGATTAAAAAAGATCTTCCTACAAAGTATAAACTTAAATCTCCTGAGGAAACAAAGCTGGTCAAAAAGGAAAGTAAAATTATGCAAATGAGATCTTCAAATATCAGCAAGCCTATGAGAAGGTCAACTTCTGGATTTATTAGCCTCTTGTAGTCCATAAACAACTTAGCAGTTATGGCAGTACTTGATGGATATACAGCACTGGCAAGCACTAAAGATAAAACTAAATCTTTTGTAAAAACATAAGATACGCCTAAAACAGGTAAAAAGTTAATAAAAAAGTCAATAAAACCCGCTTTGACTACCTTAAACATGCCCATAAGTCTTTCAAAGGAATACTCAAGACCTATGAAGAAAAAGAGCAGAGCAACCGCAGAATGTTCAAAGACAGACAAGAAGTTAGATACATCCTTGGGTAAAAAGGATCTCAAAAGCAAACCAGAAAGCATAAAGGAAGCTATATACGGGAACTTTAGGAATTTTAAAGTGTAAGCCATAAAAAACATTAAGAGTAGGACAAAACCTGCATAAGCGAGCTGTATACCTTCTGACATTTAGGTGCTACACCTACCGCAGATTTCCATAAGGTGTTTTATCTGCTGGCGTGTACCAACTACTATAAGAATGTCCCCTACCTCTATTTTTTCTTTGTAAGGGTCAGGACTGGGAATTATTTTTCCCCCTCTGTCTATAGCTATAACGGAAGTGCCTGTAAGTTTTCTTATCTGGAGTTCCGCTATAGTCTTTCCTACAAAGTTAGAACCCTGCTCTACTTTTACCCACTCTATGAGGACCTCCTTGAGTATGAGCTCCATTTTCTCAACTTTTACAGGTTGGTAGAGCACACCAGCCATCAAAAATCCCAGCTCTTTTGCTTCTTCATCTGTAAGCTCAAAAGAGCAGAGAGGTTCTTCATCTTGCATAAGGTATATCTCTCTCTTGCCTGTGTTGTATATGATGATCACTAAGTCCCTCCCCTCGGTTAGTGTCACTGCATACTTTTTACCTATACCCGGTAGGTCAGTCTCTCTTACCTTCATTCTTCCCTATTATATCCAACACACTTTTTCTGTCTGATAGGACTATAGACTTTATGTTTTCGTCTTCACTGTACGCCTTGGAAAGTTCTCTTTGTATGAACTCAATGAGTTTCTCTATCTGCCTTTCCATCTCTTCCATCTGCTCCTTCATACGCAGTATGACATCAACTCCTGCCAGATTGACTCCCAGTTCCCGCGTGAGCGTCAAGATGAATTCTAACTTCTGCAGGTCTTCGTCCGTGTAATGTCTAGTTTTGCCTTTTGTTCTTGAAGGCTTAAGAAGCCCTTCCTTCTCGTAAAGCCTTAAGGTCTGAGGATGTATGCTGTACATTTGCGCAACAACACCTATGGTGTAATACCTTTTCTTTTCCCTCATGTCTCTTTCTCCCTTATTCTGGTAGGTTCAGGCAAAAGTTTGTCAAGCTCTTCAAGTATCTGTCTGATCTTCTTACCATTGCCAAAAACTCTATCCATCAAGCTCAACTTGGGCACATCTATGTGTACCCTTACAAACAGGTCTCCTCTTCCTCCACCCCTTAGCTTAGGCATACCTTGTTCAGGCACTCTTATGACATCTCCCTCCTTTGTGCCTGCCGGGACTTTAACTTTTATACTTTCTCCCGAAAGGGTAGGGACCTCTATCTCTGTTCCAAGAACCGCCTCTGTGAATTTGACATTTACATCTACATAAAGGTTATCTCCTTTCCTCTCAAACACCCTGTGTGGCAAAACTTTTACTATTACGTACAAGTCTCCATAGGGACCTCCGTTTTTTCCTGCATGACCCTTACCCTCAAAGAGTATTTTGGAACCGTTATCCACGCCTGCTGGTATGCGTACTGTGAGCTCCTCTCTTACAGGTATACTGCCTTTTCCTTTGCATTTGGAACAGAGCTCTCTTATCACGCCTTCACCACCACAAGTAGGACAGGTTTGGGATATAGTGATGAAAAACTGTCTTTGGTAGACCTCCCCCCTTCCACCACAAGTAGGACAAACTTTCTCTCCTTTAGAAAGGTCATAACCTCTCCCCTGGCACACATCACAGGATATTTCTCTCACCAAGGGTATTCTTAGTGTAGTACCCTTAAAAGCCTCTTCAAGGGTGATCTGGGCAGTATAGTATATGTCTTCACCTTTTGTAGGTCTTCTGTAGGCTCTCCTCCTTTCTCTCGTAGCTCTTTCAAAGATATCCTCAAAACCAAAGCCTTTGAAGACCTCTTCCAGTATATCACCTATGTTTGTACTAAAGACTTCTTGAGAGAAGCCTTCTCCTCCTTGAGAAGAAAAAGCAGCATGTCCGTACTGATCGTAAAGCCTCCTTTTTTCTGGGTCTGATAGTACCTGATAAGCTTCATTTATCTCCTTGAACTTTTCTTGAGCGGACGGATCTTTATTAAAGTCGGGATGATACTTTCTGGCAAGTCTTCTGTAAGCCTTCTTTATCTCTTCTTGCGTTGCGTTTCTGGGCACGCCTAAAATCTCGTAATAGTCCTTTTTGGCAGATTGTGCCATACCTTTCCTCCTTTACTACTATATTTATGATAAACTTTAGTGTGTTATTGTCAAGTTATGTTATGATTGTAATCATTTACATACTTTTGATAAGGGAATAATCTTTACTGAAGGAGGTTAGAAAGGTGAGAATAGGTAGTTTCAACGGTGTTCGTGTGGAGCTTTTAGAAGGAGGTATAATGCCTTCCGCAAAAGGTTATGCGAGAATTTACATTCTCTCAGAAGGTGGTGGCAAGTACATATTAGGCCAGAAGTTTGGTTCTTCTCAGGCACCATGTTTCTTTGGAGTTGAAGAAGGGGACATATTCGGTTTCATTCCCGAAAGTAAAACTAAGCTCTTTGAAATAAGCATGGGAGAAGAGGAACTTACAGAAGGTGAGATCATAGACCTCAGACATATGGAACACGGAGTGCGACACCCTCTCGTTATGAAGAAGTTTTCGGAGCTCAAAAAAGGCGAGAGTTTTTACATCATCAACGACCATGACCCATTACCTCTTTACTTTCAGATGAGCTTTGCCTTTCCTAAAAAGGTAGGATGGGAGTATGTGGAGGTTGAGGAAGGTTTTTGGAAGATACGCATAAGCAAGATCAAGGAGTAAGCTAAGAAAAACTTCAACAGAGCCAAGTGATTATACTATACTGTCAAGTTTTTATAAGCAGAAAACTAAAGATTTTTTTACACCAATCTGGGTCTTCCATAAAGATCACATTATTTTGCTCATAATCTTCTTTACTTGGTATATTTCTCATCCCCTTTATTAGATCCTCATATTTTGTGTAGGAAAGTATGAAGGAAAGCAAGCTTACATCGGGTCTAACCTTTTTCAGATGATTCTCTATCTCTTTTAACTCGTGATTGAATAAAATCTTTTCATCGTTTAGGTCTTTGGAGTGCATAAGTCCCTTTGGGTCAATAAAAACCATGTATGTTTCATGTTTTCCTTTTACCCACATTATAAAATCAGGATAAAACTTACCCCATCCTAATTGAAATCCAATCCCCGATTTAGGTTCGTTTCTCAAAAGGAATCTTTTATAATCAGAAAATTTTTCTTTGTTCTTTTGCAAGTATTCTCTCAATCCTTCTATAAACTTTTCCTCGCTTTCGTTAAGACCCTGTGGCGAAATTTTGTCTATGTTTTTATCATCAAGTAAGAGAGGTACATATATGTGTTTATCAAAACAAATCCTCGGTAAAAGGGTTTTATCGTCCTTTAAAAGCATCCCTAAATTATTTATTAAACTTTTTATATTCTGAATTAGCTTTTGTTTTCTTTTATCTCTTTTATCTACATAAACAGTGTAATACTCTACAGGTTCCTGATTTAAAAATAAGCTTAGCTGTTCTCCTGCTTTCTTGTAGGTTAAATTTTTTCTTTCAAACTCGCCTAATTTTTTGTTGTAAAACTTCTCTATGTATCCCTTAAGAAGTAAAACCGCTATGTCGTGAATTTTATCCAAGGCTTCTTTTTCTTTTATACCCTTTACCTTGCAAGCGCTTAAAACTTCTTTTAAATCTTGCTTACTCCATAACAAATTCCAATAGCCTTTTATCCTTTTATACTGATATAGCTCTTGATCTATATTGTCCCAATCAAGTAAATCTACAAACTTATCAAAAGTTATTTCTTCTGAGTCTATTTTTGATTCTTCTTTTTGCGTGCCTGTAAATTCTGTAATCTTTGGAGTTAAGTCCAATACATGCTTTATCTTATCATCTTTTTTCAAGAGAACAGTTTCGCATTCTACAAATTTTTTATCTTCCGCTGGCACTAAGTAAGGTAAATCTTTCCATTCATCACTTAAAGACTTTACAGGCACTTTTATTTCCTCAAAATCCACCTCTTCTTTTTGTATGGCTTCTAAGAACTTATTTAGGTAATCAGCCTTTATGGAAAAAATGTTTAAAGTTTCAAGCACTTTAAGCTTTTCTTCATCACTTCTTTTTAATGACATATCCTTACCTTTTATTCTTACACCTCTTCCAAACAGTTGAATAATCTGAGGTCCTTCTCCTCTTCCTATGTTTAAAAGTCCCATAGAAGATACACGCCAAGTGTCCCACCCTTCTATAAACTTCTTGGACCCTATCAAGATATTTATGTTTGACGTTTCTCTCTTTATGTCATCAAAAAGAGATGGTGATATAGCATCTTGTTTGATTTCAAAGTTCTTGTTTGCAAGTAATTTTTTAAAATTGTTGACATCACCTATGTTTATAACCCCAAAGTAAGGATTATCACCAACCCTTAAGCCCAATTCTCCTTCTGCGCTTTTAATCTCGTATATGTCAAAACTACCTTTTCCATTAAATACTTTCGTATAAATGTCATCTATGTTAATGGTTCTTCTTCTTAAGAGTTCAAACCTGTCTTTAAATATATCCATGCCTAAAACTGAATTTATCTTGTTCTTTAACCATCCATCATCTTCTATAGCTTTCCTTAAAAAGAGTGTTATGGTTAGTATATCGGTTTCTTCTGAGTTCTTACCTCCGCTAACTGTAGTGCCTACGAAAATCCAAAGAGGTTTTTCAATGTTATACTGTTTTGCTAATGTAAGGTTTTCTGTATAAAAAAGTATCTGTTCGTAAAAGGATAAAAGATTAGCAACAAACATAGTTTCCTGAAAATCCTCATCTTTAAGTTTTGTATCTTTGGCATTTAAAACATAAAAATCCTTCCCATAACCATCTAAGTAGAAGTATTTATAAGAATAATCAAAAATTATTGATTTACCATATTCTTTTAATGTCTCCTTGTTTTTCTCACTTAAAATCTGTCCAAAAGTAGCGCTGTATTCAAAAACAAAACCATTTTCTCCAATTTTATTTCTTAAATTAGCCCATTTTTGCTCTTCAGATTTTTTCCCTTTGTGTCCTTCATCAACAAAAATAAGATTTCTTCCCTCAAAAGCATCAACAGGTACCGTTAAGCCTCTTCCCCTTTTCTCCTCCACAAACTTTGTAATTTCAATCACCAAAACCTCGTTTTTGCTACTCCGCCACCCATTTGAAGTCCCCACATACATTCTTGCGGGTATTCCACTTTTTATTAGTTCTTCGTAATGTTGCTTTGATAGTCCTTCGTTGGGGGTTATAAGGATAATATTGTCAGGTTCAAAAAGCTTGTAGTTTAAAAATTGATAGTAGTTTATGTGTAAAATTATGGTTTTACCGCTACCTGTTGCCATCCAAAAAGCAAGCTTTTTGAGGTCTTGCTCTGTGAAATCTCCTAAAAGTGTTTTGATTTTCTCGTCTTCATAATTTTTAAGGAATTGGTTTAATTCGTATAAAAACTTCTCTTTTTTATTCTTTAACTTATCCAAAAATATCTCTGTAAAGAGCACCGCAAGATACTGAAAGTATTTTAAAGAGATACTACCTCTATTTTTACCAACTTTTTCAACATATCTTTGTATGTTTTCGTCGTATCTGTTTAAATGGTTCTCTGAAATTTTTAAACCTTTTAACCCTTTGAGTACATTTACAAAATAAGTTCTACCTTGAGCGTCTGTTCCTTCTTCTACATCCCTTAACTTGTTTTGCAAATCCTTAAACTCACTTACTCCAAAAAGTGAAAGGAAGTATTTGTTTAAAACAAGGTATTTTTCTAACATCATGGTTAAATTCCCATCAATCTTTTAAATTCCGGCTCTATATACATTATATCTGCCTGAAAATCTCCAAAATCGGGCGTGAGGATGGATTTCCCACTGATATAAACCACGCTTGGTTTCCAATCTTTTAGCTCCTGTTTTATGTATTCTTTGTCTTCCTTAAAGTCCTCCTCTTTCCAATCTTCTGAATACTCCCTCCAAACAATGGCTATATCTTTACCTTCTTTTTCTCCAAGAATGAAAAGGTATTTTCCTCCGTTTTTGTTTTCCCTTAGTTTTACTTTTTTGACTTTAATTCCAAGAAGGTAGTTAAAGGTTTCTGGTATATCCACTATTACTTCTTTTGCTTGTGCGCCGTCGTTTATTTTCAGTTTGTAAGCGAAAGGGTTTTTTAAGTGCTCTATGTTTAAAAGATATGGGCTTTCTCTTGTTTCAATGTCAAGGAAGTATTTTATAAGGTATTCATTTTTGAAAAGTTCTTTCATCTTTTCGTTTTCTTTTAGTTCAATATTGTCAAGTGCATCTTCGTATTGTTCTAATGTGATGTATTTAAAAAAGCCACCTGCAGTTTTCTCGTTGTACTTTTCTTTAACATCTTTTTCTTTTGAAATGCCTGATTTATCATAAGCTAAAACTTTTTTCATCCTTGGTAAGACTACAGTATAAAAATGCTCTCCTACTTCAATACCTATCCACTTTCTTTTAAGCTTATGTGCGGTTGCTGTTGTTGTGCCACTTCCTAAAAAGAAGTCCAAAACTAAATCGCCTTCGTTGGATGTGGATTCTATGACACGCTTTAAGAGAATTTCGGAGTTTTCGGTGGGGAAGCCTTGGGTTTGTGAATAACCTGAAATATCTGTCCAATTAGAATCTAATAGCTCTTCTTCAGCTGTTAAATACTGGGGCATTCCTTTAACTTTATTCCCGAATATGTCAATATACTCAATATCTTCATTTATTCTAATTCTTCCTTGCTTTTCTAATTCATAAATTCTTTCCTGTACGAAAGTCCAATGCCTCCCTTTAGGTGGATAAAATAGCCGTCCAAGTATTATTCTTTCTGGTGGATTTCTTTCTCCCGGAGAGTGCATATTTAACCATTTTTGTTTTCCTTCTCTTGTTTTATAAATTGGATTAAAAGTAAAATTGTTGCTTTTTGTATAGAAAAAAAGACTATCGTTTGCAACATTATATCCTTGAACTCCAATAAAAATCTTTTTTGTCCTGCTTACCACTATCTCATTCCTAAAATTCTCCTCTCCAAAAATCTCATTCATCAAAAGCCTGACATACATATTACCGTTGTAATCACATCTTACAAACATACTTCCCCTTTCATTCAATAATTCCCTCCCTAACCTTATCCTATTCTCAAGCATGGTTATCCAAGTGGAATCTTTATACTTCACATTGTAAAGATAGTCTGCATCCTGCTCTTTGTTAAACGGTGGGTCAATATAAATCGTCTGCACTTTCTCTTTATACTTATTCAAAATAGTATTCAAAGCCTGCCAGTTTTCACTTTTAATAAGCAAACCATCCAAAACATCTTCTAAATCCTTCTTCTCACTTATCTTTTCCAAAAGCTTAAACTTAAATCCTTCATCAAAATACTTTGTGTCTATAGGTAGTTTTTTACCTTCTAAATCTTTCTCATTTTCTATCTTTCCAAATCCAAGCTCTTCCCATTCTTTTAACTGTTCTTTATTTTCTAAAACCTTCTTAACCACTTCTTTATAAAACTCTTCATCTGTCCAATCTTTTATCCTATCAAGTGTAATAACATACTCTGTGTTTAATACAAACTTCTTTTTCTCCCATAACTTTTTCTGAAAATCCTCAATATGTGAAAGAAAATTAATAATTGTTTCCCCAATCTCTTTTACGGTCTTGGCTCTTGTTATGTGTTTATCAATATACTTTTCCTGAGAGAGGGTTTCGTAGTTTAAAACTTCTGCCTTTATAAAGTAATCAAGTTGCTCTGACAGAAATCTCTTTAAATCTTTGTGAATAAAGTAATCCCTTGTGTTCTTTGCTGTGTATCTGTTTATGTGATAAAAAAGTAATGGCTTTTCGTTTCTCTTTTCCTCAATGAGTTGCTTATAAAGTTCAAGCTGTTTGTTTTTCAAAAGCCAGTTCTTAATCTTTTCAAAAATAACCTCGTTTATCTTTTCTTGCTTCATGGAGTTCTTTTGTCCTTCTTCTGCGTTATTGTTATCTTTGTTATTTATCTTATTTTCAAGTTCTTTTATTTCATCTTCTGACAAAGTTTTATACTTAAAGTAAATAACAAGCTCCTTTTCATCGTTGAGTTCTACCTTTGACAGAGTAAACCTCTTCTGTTTTTCTTTTTGCTTGTTTGTTGAAAGCTCATCCTCTTCTGCCTGCTCTAACCTAAAGATCACTTTAAAATTACTTGTGTTAAATGTGTAATCCCTAAAAAGTATGCCTGTTTTTATGTAATACTGATCTGCGTTAGCCCAATAAAGCTTGACTTCCTCACCGTTGTAAGGAATGGCATATCTGTGTCCCTTGATGGAATACCTATACTGTGGTACAAAGTCTCCATCTTCATAAAACCTTGAAAAGAATGTGTAGAGGTCGTTGTATACTAAGTTTTTAATCTCATCTATCTTTTCCGCTTGCTCTTTTCTTTCTTTTATTTCTTGGTATTCTTTGAAAATGGGTGCATCTTTGTATTTTTCGTTTAAATCTCCTGTTGGTGTAAAAGCAGGTTCTCCAAGGGTTTCTAATACTTTTTGTTTTATTCTTTCAAATTCTTGGTTTATATTTTCCGAAATGCCTTTTTTGTGTTTCTCAAAAGCACTTTCAATTTTATTGGGTAGTTCTTTTTCTATGAAATCCTCTATCCTTTTTCTCTTGTAATTAAAAATCCTGTATATTCCAAAATCCAGATCGCTACTTTCAAACTGGAATATCTCTTTTAGTTTCTCCAAAAACTTTTCTTTCATGAGAGGCTCTCCGGTTATATTATATTATACTTCTGAGCTCCGTATGGAAAAATTAGAAAAAGCAAGAAAGCTTATCCAAGAACTTGAGGAAGGGGATTATATAAAGCTCAAGCGAAGCATTGGCGTGGGTCTTTATCTGTTTAACTTACTAAAAGAAGAGCTTGAGCCCATTTACCTAAATCTTCTAAAGGAATTTGACAGGCTTCCTATACAAAAGCGCATAGGCATTCTCAAGATTATAAAGAACAAACTGAGTTCTCCTATTAGCAGGCAGGTGGTGGATTTTTCAAGGTATGAAAAACATCCTATAGAAAAGTTCTTTATACCTTTGGAAAAGCTAAAGGTTCTTGATGATAAAGAGAAAAAACTTCTAAAGGCATTAGGAATAAAGGATCTTTACTCCGCTCTTTGGTATCTTCCTGTGAGGTACGAGGACAGAAGACTGACTACTACAATAAAGACTACTAAACCCGGTCAACGCGTGGCTCTTAAACTAAGAGTGGTAGAGACTGGCTACGATCCTTCGGAAAAGTACCCTGCTTTTGTTAAGTGTGAGGACGAAACGGGAACTCTTTATCTTCGTTTTCGCTACAAAGATAAAAGGGCTCTTTATGCTTTTAGGAAGGGAAGTTCCATAGTAGTCTATGGGAAGCTCAAAGAGTTTCATGGTGAAAAGTATATGGTGCATCCTGAGGTATCCTTTGACGAGAAGGAGTTTGGAAGGATCTTACCTTTTTACTATATAAGAACAAAAGGAGAGATAAAGGCTTTTTCTTCAAAGACAAAACACAAAAAGGTAAGACAGGCAATAGGGAAGCTTTTGGAATACACCAAGTACATGCCTGAGTATTTGCCTGAGGAACTTCTTAAAAAATACGCATTCCCTAAGATAGGTGAGAGTCTTTATATGGCTCACAATCCTCTTTATGAGGATGAAGAATCCCTTAACAGTTATACGACGCCCTTTCAAAAAAGACTTATATACGAAGAGCTGTTCCTTTTTCAGATGGTCCTTCAGATGAAAAGAAGGCAGATAAAGAGTCTTTCCGCTATTGTACTTTCAGAGCCAGAAAAACACATACAGGAGTTTATAGCTACACTGCCTTTTGAACTTACCCCAGCTCAAAAAACAGTGATAAATGAAATCTTACAGGATTTGAAAGATGGCAGACCTATGAACAGACTTCTTCAAGGCGATGTAGGTAGCGGTAAGACTGTAGTGGCTATGGCTATCTCTTATGCCTTTGCCAAGGAAGGCTACCAGTGTGCCATTATAGTTCCCACAGAGATACTGGCACAACAACACTACGAAAGCTTTAGAAGGTTTCTTGAACCTCTGGGTGTAAAGGTGGGTATTCTTACAAGCTCTGTTAAAGGTTCTTTAAGAAGAAGTATCTACAAACATGTTTCTACGGGAAACTTACGGATTCTGGTAGGTACTCATGCACTACTTGAAGAGAAGTTAGAGTTTAAAAACTTGGCTTTTGTGGTTATAGACGAACAGCACAGGTTTGGTGTCTTGCAAAGAAGGGAGATGCTCAGCAAAGGCAAAGATACTCTTCCTCACTGCCTTGTGATGAGTGCAACTCCTATACCAAGAACCTTGGCACTTTCTCTTTATGGAGATTTGGACATATCGGTGATAGATGAGATGCCTACAGGAAGAAAGCCAGTCATCACAAAACTTCTCTTTGAGTCAGAGATGGAAAAGTGTTTGAATACTATAAGGGATGAGTTAAACAAGGGTGGTAAGGTTTATGTGGTGTATCCTCTTATAGAAAGCTCTGAAAAAATGGAGTTAAAGTCTGCAGTAGAAAGCCACAGATACTGGCAGGAGCTTTTCCCTGACAGAAAAGTCCTTTTGTTGCACGGAAGACTCAAAGACAAAGAAAAAGAGGAGGTGATGAAAAGGTTCAAAGAGGAAGGAGACATATTGGTCTCCACTACTGTAGTGGAGGTGGGAGTAGATGTGCCCTCTGCAACCGTGATGGTAATAGAATCTGCTCATATGTTTGGACTTTCTCAGATACACCAGCTAAGAGGTAGGGTGGGAAGGTCAGATAGGCAAAGCTACTGCTTTTTAATAGTGCCAGATCACCTTAAAAACACGGATGCGGATGCCATAAAGAGACTCAAAATATTGGTAAATACTAACGACGGTTTTAAGATAGCGGAAGAGGACTTAAAGCTAAGAGGTCCGGGTGAGCTATTGGGTGCTTCTCAGTCAGGATACTTTGGCTTTAATGTGGCAAATTTGGCGAGAGCAGAGGATAGGCAACTGCTACAGCTTGCTAAAGAGGATGCCACGGAGTTTGTAAATAAACTAAGCGATCTTGAAAACCTAAGAAAACTTCTAATATACAAGTACCAAGATAGCATGGATCTTAGCTACATAGCCTGAAGGGGTGGCAAGCAGGAAAGGAATCTGAGTCCAAAGTAAGCGGTACCTATCTTGAATCTGTAAGTGTATATCCTTACACTGTATATGCCCTTTTCCTTTATGGGTTCGTTTATGTAGTTCTGGTCATAAACTCCTGCAAGTTTATCATTTTTGAGAAATAGCACCAAAACATTATTTGTAGCTACCTTTATAACATACCTACCCTTAGTTTGCGCAATCTGTCCGGGAAAGTAATAACCTCTTTCAGAGTAAAGATAAGCGTTCAAAGAAACTCTCTCAGAAATAGGAATAGCGTTAGGTAGGTCTTGAGCTTTAAGGTCTTTGCACTCAACGCCTTGAAGTAGGTTCCTCCTGTTTCCTAATATGAAAGAGTAAGATGGAACATCAAAGGACATAAAAGATGCTATCACAGGTATGTCCGAAAGAAAGGGCTTGCATACTTTACCGCTATAAAGGGAGTATAGGTCTTCTGGCTTTTCAAAAACTAAGCTCTTAGGAAGAAACTCAAAGAGAACATAAAACACCTTTGAAAGGGTAGGAATGTCCCTGTAGCTGATACCTGATACTTCTAAAGGAATGAGCTTTTCTGACGGGCAGGAGTTGTGGGATAAAGCAAGTTCTATACCTTTCTCTTGCATAGTTTGAAAGAGCTTTGCTGGATTTCCCAAGGATGAGTTATACACGGTCTTTACACCCGCAACAAATACGCAGTTTCTATTTATGGGCAGTGGGCTTGGGCTTGGTATGGAGTAATTCATGTTGATGAAAAACCTAAAGGGTAAAGCATGATAAAACAAAAATCCCCACACGTAAAGACTCAGAGCTAATCTAATAACCCATGGGTAAGCTTTCCTCCAAACCTCTGTAGTCTTTAAGTTTGTAAATGTAAAAGGTTCTTACTTCCTTACCCCTCCAGATTACTTTGTAAATTTCCTCCTTTATTATACCACCAAAAGCAGAGAGTACTCTCTTTTCTGCAGGTCCTACACTTACAAAGATGGCAGACTTGCCTATGTAATTTTCCATCCCTTCTTTCCAGAGGTCATACTGGTTCATCCTTCTTCCTAAGTTCACACAGTAAGTTCTGGGATTTCCCTTTACATAAAAGGCAAGCTCCGCAGAAACTTGGTACTGAGGTGAGAAGATCATCTCTGAACCTGTATAAAGCTGGCTCACTCTTTTACCTAAGTCTTTCCACCCTACTAAAAACTTTGTAGGGTCTCTTTCCGGGGGTAAGAGTGGGGTTATCTTGAAAATGTCAAAAAGAGGCGTAAAGTGAAGAAAAATAAAAAGAACAAAGGACAAAAGATAGGAAGGTATAAGGAGAAAACTGCGAGACAGAAAGTAAGAGACAAGGATAAAGCCTGAAAAGTAAGAAAATCCTGCCCAGTTTGCTTCTACCCTTTTATGAAAGGAGAGGATTAGAAAAAAGAGGAACACAGGCAGAGAATAAAAGGTAAAAAAAACAAGTTTTCTGTCCTTTAGGCTTTTTAACCAAGCATACAAAAGCACCAAGAAGGGTAATATGGATAGTAAAAGTGCTTGACCACCTAAAAACTCCAGCGCTCCAGATAGCTCTATTAGGCTATCACTCTTGGAAGCAAGGGTGCTTACATGTTTGAAAGATACAAAGCCGTGTTGATAGTTCCATATGAACACAGGAAGGGAGAGGATAAAGGCGGGAATTAGACTAAGATAGGGTGATGGACTCATCAGAAGGTCTTTCCTTATAAATGCCATATAAAGCAAGGTAATAGGCAGTAAAAATACCGCAGGATACTTACTCAAAAAGGCAAGTCCAGAAAGGATTCCTACCAAGATCCAAAGCTTTTTTTCGTTCTTCTCAAAAGCTGTGTGTATTGCCATCACCGAAAGAGACCAAAAAAATACAAAGGGAGCATCTGTGGTCATGAGAAGAGAGTTTATAGAATAACCTACGGTGATCTGGGGAAGGGTAGCGCACACAAGGGCAACTCTTGGACCAAAAATCCTTCTTACAAAGATGTAGGTAAGGATAGAAAGCACAAAGGAGAGGATCATAGGGGTAATTCTGACTGCGAGCTCTGTGTTGCCCAAAAGTTTGGTTGTTAAAAAGTTCAAATAGGCTACCATGGGTGGTTTGGAGTAATAGCTAAGGTCAAGGTGTCTTGACCAGTCCCAGTACTGAGCTTCTTCGGGTGAGAGGTCAACGGGATAATAAAGTATGTAGAATAGTCTGAAAATAAAAAGAAGAAGGTTCAAGAGGAGAACTAAGATCATTCTTTACTAAAGGTATGTTCTGTACCTTCTAACAGTCTGGATATATTATCCTTGTGTTTGTAAAAGATGATAGAGGCTATCACCAAGGACATGAGGACTATCTTGAAGGGAAAGCCAAAAAGGATCAGCAAAAACACAGCAGAAGCGGAAGACACCAAAGAAGCCAAAGACACATAACCTTTGAGCTTGAAAACTAAAAGCCAGATGATCAGTGAGAGAAAGGCTACCTTAAAGGATACACCAAGAAGCACTCCAAAAGCTGTTGCTACAGCCTTCCCACCTTTGAAGTTATGAAAGATGGGAAAGACATGACCCAACACGCTGGCAATTCCTACCATAAAGAGCGTCCAACTCTCAAGACCAAAGTAAAGCCTTGCCAAAAATACGGGAAACAGACCTTTTAGCATGTCAAGTAAGAAAACAATCAGTGCGTATTTTTTCCCTAAGGCTCTGCCCACATTGGTAGCTCCTACATTACCACTGCCTACAGACCTTATGTCTATACCTTTAGCTCTTGCTATGTGCTCACCAAAAAGCACAGAACCCAAAAGGTATGCAAGAACAATAAGAAGTAAGCTATCCATAAGCTATAATTTTATCATGCAAAGGCGCCCTGCGATAATTCTTAACTTTGGATCTCAGTATGTGCAACTAATAGCCAGAAGGATAAGAGAGTTAGGAATTTACAGTGAGATCCTTCCTTTCAACACAAAAGCTGAGGAGATTCTAAAAAGAGATCCTTACTGCGTGATACTATCTGGAGGACCTGCATCCGTTTATGAACCTTCCGCTCCTCTGCCAGATGAGGATATATACCATCTTGGCATTCCCCTTTTAGGTATATGCTACGGCCTGCAGGCTATGGTGTATCAATTGGGTGGAGTTGTAGAAAGAGCGGTAAAACAAGAGTACGGAAGGGCTAAGCTTACGGTGATAAAAGACGATCCCCTCTTTTATGGACTTCCCAAAGAGTTTGATGTATGGATGAGCCATGCGGATAAAGTAGTGTCTCTTCCTGAAGGATTTGAGGTGCTTGCATCCTCTGAGAACTCTCCAAACGCTGTGATAAAGAAGGGAAAGCTCTACGGTATTCAGTTTCATCCAGAAGTAGCTCACACTACATACGGAAGAGAGATATTTCATAACTTTCTGTACAGGGTTTGTAATGCTCAGAAGAACTGGGAAGTAGGAGACCTTGTGGAAGAAAAACTGCAGGAAATAAGGGATACTGTGAAAGAGGGTAAAGTCATATGTGCTCTATCTGGTGGTGTGGATTCTACTGTTGCTGCGGTGCTCACCCACAGGGCTATAGGGGACAGACTGGAGTGCATATTTGTGGATCACGGACTTTTGAGAAAAGGAGAAGTTCAGGAGGTAGAAAGCTACTTTAGGAGTCTATCCCTTCCTTTCAGAAAGGTAAACGCCAGTGAACTTTTCCTGAGCAGACTAAAGGGTGTAGAAGACCCTGAGGAAAAACGAAAGATAGTAGGCCGTACTTTCATTGAGGTGTTTGAAAAGGAGGCAGAAAGGTCTGGTGCAGAATATTTGCTTCAGGGAACTCTTTATCCAGATGTGGTGGAAAGTGCAGGCATACCTGGTGCCAAGGTCATAAAGACACACCACAATGTAGGAGGACTTCCCGAAAAGCTTGGTCTTAAACTACTTGAACCTCTCAAAGAGCTTTTCAAGGACGAGGTAAGGCAGATAGGGAAAAAGCTCGGCATACCCGATGAACTACTACAAAGGCATCCCTTTCCTGGTCCTGGACTTTCCATAAGAATATTAGGAGAAGTAAAAGAAGAGGACTTAGAGATACTAAGAGAAGCAGACTACATATTCATAGAAGAACTAAAAAGGTGGGGACTTTATAACAAGGTATGGCAAGCTTTTGCAGTGCTTTTACCCATAAAGAGCGTGGGAGTTATGGGAGATGTTAGAACTTACGAAAGAGTTGTGGCTCTAAGAGCAGTTGACAGTAGTGATGGCATGACAGCAGACTGGTCAAGGCTTCCTTATGACTTTCTTGACCATGTAATGAGAAGGATAATAAACGAAGTAAAAGGTATAAACAGAGTAGTTTACGATATATCCTCAAAACCCCCTGCCACCATAGAGTGGGAGTAAGTATGCAAAACCTTTTTAGCTTACTTATAGTTTTGGTTTTTTCCCTTGCAGGTATCTTTATGAGTGATGCCTTTAGAAACCTTAAGGAGATGATCGTGCCTCTGTTAGTGTTAGTGATGCTCAGCATGGGAATAACTCTCAGTATGGAGGATTTCAAAAGGATATTGCAAAAACCAGTAATGGTTATGTACGGTGCCTTGCTACACTACGGTGTGATGCCCCTTTTGGCTATAATTCTGAGCTTAATTTTTGGCATAAGCAGGGACCTATACATTGGTATGGTGCTTGTAGGTTCTGTTCCGAGCGGTACCGCCTCAAACCTAATAACTTACTTAGCCAAAGGAGACCTTCTTTACTCTGTTAGTATAACCGCATTCTCAACGCTCTTAGCTCCCCTTTTTACACCTTTGTGGACATACGCATTGGCAGGAAAATACGTGCATGTTCCCTTTTGGGACATGGTTTGGGATGTTCTAAAGATAGTTATACTGCCTGTTGTGCTGGGTGTTGGGATCAGGGAAATTTTCCCGCGCGTAAGGACTATTGAAGGTTTTCTACCTTATATATCTGTATCCGTTGTAGGCTTTATTATCGCTGTGGTGCTTTCCCTGAATGTGGAAAACTTAAAAAAGATGGACCTTATGCTCCTACTTGCGGTCTTTTTGCACAATGTTCTTGGTTTTCTTTTAGGTTTTTTATTTGGCAGACTTTTCGGTCTTGATAATAAGCTTTCTAAAACCCTTTCCATAGAAGTAGGCATTCAAAACTCAGGCTTAGCGGTGGCGCTTGCCATAAAGTACTTTTCTCCTTTGGCTTCTTTACCTCCTGCCCTTTTTAGCTTTCTGCAAAATGTAAACGGTATAATTGTATCTTCAATTTACAAGCGCATACATTAGGGTAGGATAGGTGGTTTTCTGGCATCTTCGGGTATCTTGCCTGTTAGACTTTTCAGGAAGGCTACTATGTCCCTTACTTGCTCTTTACTGAGGTCTTTACCCAACTGTACTTTTCCCATGATCCAAACAGCCTCTTCTAAGCTTGCCACAGAACCATCATGAAAGTATGGAGCTGTCATGGCAACATTTCTCAAAGGTGGGACCTTAAAGACATATTTGTCCTCTTCCTTTTTCGTAACTGCGTACCTACCTTCATCTATGCTTTCACTCTTTGTATACTTCCAATAAGGCTCGTATATTCCAAACTTTTGGTACATGTTGCCACCTACTAAAGCACCGTTATGGCAGGCAACACAACCTACTTCTATGAAGGTGTTAAGACCTCTCTTTTCTTCAGGGGTGAGAGCTTTGGTATTGCCTTTTAGGAAATCATCAAATCTTGAAGGCGTGACAAGGGTTCTTTCAAAAGCTCCTATAGCTTTTGCTATGTTTTCTGCAGTTATGGGTTCCTTATCCTTTGGAAAAGCTTTTCTGAAAAGCTCTACATAATAGGGTATTTTTCTAATTTTTTCCTCTACACTTTCTTTAGAAGGGTTTCCAAAGGCAGGTGGTCCTGTAAGCGATTGTAGTGCTTGATCTTCTACATCTTTCCTATTTCCTATCCAATGTTGCACAAACTGTCCTGCGGAGTTAAGCACCGTTGGGGCGTGCCTAGGTTGGAGTTTTAACGCACCCATCTGCTTAGGTGCTGGTGAAGCATAGTAATACTCTATAGCATGACAGGTAGCACAGCTTACCATGTCATTGACAGAGAGCCTCCTTTCAAAGAATAAGAGCCTGCCCAGCTCAACCTTTTGGGGTGTTATGGGGTTGTCTGCAGAGGGAAAGCTCTTAGGAAGTGGAGAGAAAAACTGCTTAGCTTTAGCCAATAACTCTTTATCTGCATCCCCCTTGGGGAAGACAACACCGACAAGTAGAAGGCTAATAAGCACGGACTTTCTCATACTACCCTCCTCCTTAAACTTAATTATAACACAATAGGCAGTGTATAATTTATAGTATGAGCGTAAGGGTAGGCATAAACGGCTTTGGTAGGATAGGAAGGTCTTTTTTTAGAGCTTGCTACGGGAGGGAAGATATACATATTGTGGCTATTAACGACCTTACGGATACTAAGACCATTGCCCATCTTCTTAAGTACGATTCGGTTCACGGTAAATTTGAAGGAAGTGTAGAAGCCAAAGAAGATGCCATATATGTAGACGGAATGCGTATAGAGGTTTTTTCTCAAAAAGACCCTTCCCAAATACCTTGGGGTGATGTGGGGGTGGACTTGGTAATAGAGTCTACAGGTGCTTTTACAAGCAGGGACAAAGCACAGCTCCATCTGCGCAACACGGTAAAAAGGGTGATCATATCTGCTCCAGCAAAAGACCCCGATATAACTATAGTGCTTGGTGTAAACGAACATATGTATGATCCAGAACGGCACAGAATTATATCCAACGCGTCGTGTACCACTAATTGCTTAGCTCCTACTCTAAAAGTGCTTCAAAATAACTTTGGTGTAAAGTATGGATACATGGTAACTGTTCACGCTTACACTAACGATCAAAGGCTACTTGACCTTCCGCATAAGGATCTAAGAAGGGCAAGAGCTGCAGGGATAAACATAGTACCTACTACCACTGGTGCAGCTAAAGCTATAGGTGAGGTGTTGCCAGAATTAAAGGGTAAGCTTGACGGAACAGCAAGAAGGGTGCCAGTTCCTGACGGCTCATTGATAGACCTTACTGTTATAGTGGATAGAAAGCCGTCTTCCGTAGAAGAGGTAAATACAGCTTTCAAAACTGCTGCGGAGGGAGACTTAAAAGGTATCCTTCAGTACACAGAAGAACCTATAGTTTCCCAAGATATTATAGGCAATCCTCACTCTGCTATATTTGATGCAAACCTCACACAGGTTATAGAGGACATGGTACATGTGGTTGCATGGTATGACAACGAATGGGGATACTCTTGTAGGCTGAGGGATTTGGTGGCATTTGTTTGGCAGAAGGAAAGCGCACTAAAATATTAAATTACGGGGTGTAGCTCAGGTGGCAGAGCGCTGGCTTTGGGAGCCAGAAGTCGCAGGTTCAAGTCCTGCCACCCCGACTTGAACTATCTAAAGTGGTCAAACCCCATCGGATGCAAAGTTTCCCCATCTATATAAGCGCCAGACCCTTCTTCAACAAAGCCTATACACTTCATGTCAAGAAAGGGGTTATATCTGTCTTCTGGATGTGTAAAAAGTAGTTGGTAATCTTCTCCACCCGTAAGAGCATACTCTAAGGGATTCCTACCGTGCTTTTTACAAAAGAGCTTGAGCTCTTCAGATACGGGTATGTCATTACTTTTTATGGATATTTTCACACCGCTCATCCTTGAAAGATGCCAAACATCAGAAGATAGACCATCACTGATGTCTATACAAGCGTTGGCATACTTGCGTATGTGCTTTATATAGTCTATTCTTGCAGTGGGTCTTATGTGCCTTTCTATAAGTTTTAGTTCAAAGTCCTCATACTTTTTTCTTTCAAGAAGAAGAAGCTCAAGGCCTGCTTTGGCATCTCCTAAGGTACCACTTACGTACAGTTTATCGCCGGGCTTGGCTCCAGATCTGGATACAAACCTATCTGTTTTCCCCAACATGAATGCGTCTATAACTATCTTTTCTGCCTTTGTGATGTTTCCACCAACCACTTGACATCCATAAAAACTACACGCTTCTTTTATACCTCTATAGAGACCCTCCACATAGGCAACTTCTATGTCGGGTAAAGCCAAAGATACCAACGCATAAAGAGCATTTCCTCCGCTGGCAACCACATCGCTTACATTCACGCTTATAACTTTCCAACCCACTACTTCGGGTGCATAAAACCTTTTAAAGTGTCTGTCTTCTACCATACAGTCCGTTGTTAGAAGTAGAGTCTCGCCATTTATTTCTACAGGTGCAGTGTCATCTCCTATGATGGGTGAAGATAGAATACCTTTCAGCACCTGTATAAGTCCGAACTCTCCTATCTGTGATATCTTCATTCTGTAAAGATCTGACCCTCTATTGGTTCTACGAGAATACCTTGCTCTTGTATGAACTTGATAGCCCTCTCTATCTCTTCTGCTTCCCCATCTAACTCAACAGTTAACAAACCCGTATCCTTAGTGACTTTTGCTGTCCTTATGTTAACAACAAGGTCAAAGTTTTTACACACCATGCACAGCACAGGCTTCTTAACTTTTTCCTCTGGATATATGAGCTGTAATCTTACCAAGTTCATAACACATATTATAATCTGTTGGTATAATAAAAAAGTATAGGCAACGTGGCCGAGAGGCTAGGCGAGGGACTGCAAATCCCTTCTACGGCGGTTCGAATCCGCCCGTTGCCTCAAAAAACTACCTTTAGGAGGTAAAGGATGCCCAACACGAAACAGGCACAAAAGCGTATGAGAAGAGATGCAAAAAGAAGACTAAGAAACAGGTATCACCTGTCAAGGATGAGAACTTACATAAAGAAGTTCAGAAAAATGGTCCAGGAAGGAAAGCTTGAAGAAGCAAAGCAGTTCCTTCCTGAGGTAATAAGCGTCATATATCACACCGCCTCAAAGGGAGTTATCCACAAAAACGAAGCCTCAAGGAGAGCCTCAAGACTGAGCCTTTTGCTTAACAAGGCTCTTGAGTCTGTTAACAAGAGTCAAGGATAGAGAATCTCTAAGAAAGAGAAGGATTAAAAAGTATACTGCCATAGCGATGGGTATAATAAGCAGTATCCAGATGGCTTGTGTTAGCCACATTTTTAAAAGCCATACTACAAAGAGCATAAAAATAGACGCAAAGAGAGGTTTGTAGAGAATTTTGAAAAGATCCTTTATGGCGATCACTTCTCTTTCTGTCTTTAAGAAAAGGTAAGAAAAACCCACCAGTGCAGAGGTTGAAGTTCCCAGAGCAAGTCCAAAAACGCCCCACTTTAAGAAAAAGGCATAAAAGCTTCCAAATAGAGCCTCGGACAGAACAGATAGTATTAAAGCTTTTACGGGTGTTTTAGTATCCCCTTTTGCAAAAAACACACTGCTTAGAACTTTTTGGAAGGAGAAAAAGGTAAGACCAATAGTGTAAGCCCCTAATACTGAAGAAGCTACAAGCACATCTTGTTGAGAAAACCTACCTCTGCCGTAGAGTAAGGCTATTATACTGTCCGAAAGAGCTATAAGACCAAAGGTAGCAGGAAGAGATATAAGGCTTACAAACCTAAAAGCTAAATGTGTGCTAAATTTTGTATCCTCACCTCTGGAAAGTGCGGAAAGCAGAGAGTTTGCCATGCCTACAGATACAGCACCCAAAGGTAATTGGAAGATCCTGTTGGCGTAATAAAGGTAAGATATGGACCCAAGAGGCAGAAAAGATGCGAGGAAAGTATCTATAAAAAAAGATAGCTGAGCGACACCAAAACCCAGCAATGAAGGTATAAGCCTTTTCACAAGCAATTTTACATCTTTATCTAACTCAAGGGAAAAACCCAGTATAACTCCTGATCTCCACAAGGAAGGCAAGTTAAAAAGAGCCTGAGCTATTCCTCCAAGAATTACACCCCATATGAGGGAGTAAAAACCAAATTGGTTTGAGGCTAAAACAACCACCAAGGAGAACACCAGATTAAAAACTCCCTGAGCGAAGGCTGGCACGAAAAAAACGCCCTTTGTGTTTAGTACCGCCATAAAAAAAGAGCTAAGTCCTGCAAAAAACAGGTATGTAAAGAGCCAGCGAGCCATAAAAACGGTCAATTCAAAGTGAGGCTTATCTCTTATACCCGGTGCTATGACTGTCATTAGAGTGTCAGCAAATAATATACCCAGAAGGGTGATAAGAAGGTTTACCAAAGTGTAGTAAGTAAAGGCGGAACTCAGAAACTGTCTTTCTCTTCCACTTTTTATATCTTTTGCGTATATAGGTACAAAAGCAGCATTAAAACCTCCCTCTCCCAAAAGTCTCCTAAAGGTGTTGGGCAGTCTGAAAGCAATAAAGAAGGCATCCGTTATTTGGGATACACCAAAGTAATATGCTATAAGTGCATCCCTTACATACCCAAATATTCTGCTTAGCAAGGTAGCAAAGGAAAAGCTTATAGAGTGTTTTATCAGTCCCATTTTTTTGGTGCCGGAGGCGGGAGTCGAACCCGCACGCCCTCACGGGCACTGCCCCCTCAAGACAGCGCGTCTGCCAGTTCCGCCACTCCGGCTGAGTTTATATTATATACGATAAAAACCATGTTGCCAAGATTGTACGCTATAACAGATAGTCAAAAATACGGAGATGACTTTTGGGGAAGTCTGCGCAAAGTTTTAGAAAGGGGTGTGAAGATGCTACAGCTGAGGGAAAAGTCCATAAGTGGAAGGGATTACTACGAAAAGGCTCTTATAGCAAGACAGATAACCAAAGAGTACTCTGCCTTACTTCTCATTAACGATCGCGTTGACATAGCTCTTGCGGTGTCTGCTGACGGCGTGCATCTACCTCAGAATGGCATGCCACCTTCTGCAGTGCGCAAGTTAAAGAAAGACCTAATTATAGGCTTTTCCGCTCATGACCTTGAGTCTGCTCTTTTTGCAGAAAAAGAAGGTGCTGACTTTATAACTCTTAGTCCTATCTTTAAAACTTCTTCCCATCCACATGCAGAGCCTATAGGTCTTAGCGCCCTACAAGAAGTATCCCAAAAGGTTTCCATACCCGTTTACGCCCTTGGAGGCATAACATGGGAGAAAATAAAGCTTTGCTACAAAAACGGAGCTTATGGTATAGCTGGCGTAAGCTTATTCTTAGAGTAAGATGAAAGGAATTTACATTCCCACTCTGATATTTTCCTTTTCCCTGTTGCTACTACTTGGAATTAGGTTTTTGCTTCTTTATTTGATAGAAAGGTCTGCTTTTAAGAGTTTGCACCGAATACTTAGAATACCATCCGTCTTTTGGGTGTTGGCTGTGGCTCTTGACATAACCCTTTACTTTTCTAATATGCAAAGAAAGTACGTTTTTCTGGTGGAAAAGATCATACAAGGAGTACTCATACTTTCGTTGACTTTTGTCCTTGCGGATATAGTTGTAGAGGTCATCAGATTCTACATAAACAGGGCTCATATATCCCTCCCTCCAACAGGTCTGATCTTTGCGCTTGTCAAGAGCATTATAATCACGCTGGGATTTATAACTTTCTTGAGCTTTTTGGATGTTCCAGTGGTGCACTTTATAACCACATTGGGTGTTGGCGCTTTGGCCGTATCCTTAGCGCTTCAAGGAACGCTTTCTAACTTCTTTTCTGGATTAAACATCCTCCTCTCCAAGCAAATAAAGATAGGCGACTTTGTAAGACTAGAGAGCGGAGAGGAAGGTTTTGTTCAGGATATTACATGGATGAACACAGTAATAAGAAGATTGGACAATAACACGCTTGTAGTACCCAATTCAAGGCTTGTTAATTCTATACTGCTCAACTACAGGTCTCTATTAATTACAGTTCCTATAACTGTGAGCTACAACTCTGACCTTGAAAAAGTAGAAAGAGAAACCCTAAAAGTAGCCAAGGAGGTCCAGAAAAGTGTCAAAGGTGCAGACCAGAATTTTGAGCCTTCTGTAAGGTATCAAAGCTTTGGAGACTTAGGTATAACCTTTCATGTAGTACTAAAGGCTATAGACCCTACCTATCAGTCAGTCCTTAAGCATGAGCTTGTAAAGAGAATAAAGCAGGTATTCTACGAGCAAGGGATAGAGTTTATTAAAAGTGGCATTTAGAAGGAAAAGTGTTTATAATTTTTTAAGTATCCGGGGTAGCTCAACAGGCAGAGCGGGTGGCTGTTAACCACCTGGTTGGGGGTTCGAGTCCCTCCCCCGGAGCCAAAAAGGTAAGAAATGATAGAGATAAAGGGAGTAACGCTACCTGTAGTAGTCGTAAAAGTAAAGGAGAAAGTGAGCCCTCAGGAAGTAATATCCTACATAAGCGAGAGGTTGTCTTCTAAACTTTTCAGTGGTAGCTATTTTCTCATAGACGGTGGGAGTTTTTTAAGTGAGGAGGAGCTCACTCAAATAGAAGCTTTTTTGAGCTCTAAGGACATAAAAAGCGTAAAAAGACTCATGTTAGATAATGTTAATCGTAAAGAAAGCAGACTTCTGATAGTTCAAAAACATCTAAGGTCTGGACAGAAGGTGGAACACAACGGTGATGTACTCATTTTGGGAGATGTGAATAAGGATGCGCAAGTTATAGCAAGTGGGAACATAATAGTAATAGGTAAGCTCAGAGGTATAGCGGTAGCAGGTGCACTGGGGGATGAGAGTGCAGTGGTTGTTGCTCTTCAGATGGAACCTCAACAGATCAGAATAGGTAGGAAACTCGCCATATCCAGCGATGAGGATAGGAACTCACCGGGATATCCAGAGGTTGCAAAAATTGAAAATGGTACAATAGTTTTAGAGAAGGTGAAAGCATGACAAAGGTGTTTGTAATTACATCTGGGAAAGGCGGTGTAGGAAAAACCACTATAACTGCAAATCTTGGTATAGCGCTTGCCAAACTGGGTAAAAAAGTTTTGGCAGTAGATGCGGATATAGGCCTTAGAAACCTTGATATGATCCTTGGTCTTGAAAACAGGATAGTTTACGATGTTTTAGATGTGTTGGAGGGCAGAGCGGAGTTTTCTAAGGCTTTAGTAAAGGACAAAAGGGGTCTTACTCTATGGCTTCTTCCTGCAAACCAGACGAAAAATAAAGATGCGGTGGATAAAGATAAGTGGGTCAAACTGATGGAAAGTATAAAAGAGGCTAACGAGTATGATTATGTGCTTATAGATTCTCCTGCAGGTATAGAGCAAGGTTTCCAAATAGCGGTGCTTCCCGCAGACACTGCCATAGTAGTGGTTAATCCTGAGGTATCCTCGGTGAGAGATGCAGACAGGATAATCGGACTCCTTGAAAACATGGGCAAAAAGGATTACTTTCTGGTTGTAAACCGTATAAGGTGGGATGCGGTCAAAAAGGGTGAGATGCTCTCCGTTGAGGACCTTGTGGATATACTTAAGGCACCCCTTTTAGGCGTAGTGCCAGAAGAGCAAAAGCTTGTAGATTTTACTAACAAAGGTGACCCCATAGTTCTTGAAGAAAGCTATGACGCTTCAAAAGCAATAATGGACATGGCAAAAAGGATAACCGGAGAAAGCGTGCCCATAAAATACTATGGGGAGAAAAAGAGCTTTTTGGAAAAGCTGTTTGGGAGGTAAAACTTGTTTGAGTTTTTATTTAAAAGAGGTAAAAGCAAAGACGATGCGGTAAGAAGACTCACATTGGTACTTGCTTACGAGAGGAAAGGGTTGCCACCGAACTTTGTAGAAAGACTCAGGGACGATCTTGTTCTGGTTTTTTCCAAGTATCCTCAGTTTGAAGTAAAGGGCATAGAAGTAGACATAAGGAGAGAAAAAGAAGGTTTTGACGAGCTTTGGATCAGCATACCCTTTAAGACATGACTACCATACTTGCAGTTAGAAGAAACGGTATAACAGCTATTGGGGGCGATGGACAGGTAACACTGGGGCACTCGGTTATAAAGCATGGAGCTAAGAAGATAAGAAGGTTATATAACAATAGGGTTATAGTTGGGTTTGCCGGTTCCGCTGCAGATGGACTTGCACTTATGGAGAGGTTGGAGGCAAAACTTGAAGAGTTCAGAGGTAATCTGCTAAGAGCCAGCGTAGAACTCGCAAAAGAATGGAGGATGGACAAATACTTAAGAAGACTTGAAGCTTTGCTTTTAGTAGTAGACAGAGAAAACATGCTTTTGCTTTCTGGAAACGGCGATGTCATAGAACCAGATGAACCTATAGTTGCCATAGGCTCGGGTGGAGATTACGCAAGATCAGCAGCGATGGCCCTTTATAGAAATACAAACATGTCTGCAGAAGACATAGTAAAAGAGGCTCTCAAAATAGCAAGCGAGATATGTATATACACCAACTCAAACTTCGTCATAGAAAAATTAGAGTGAATGATAAAGAAAGAGGAATTAAGGCTTTTACTTGACCTTCAGGAGCTTGAAATAAACATAAAAAAACTGGAGAAGCTTATCCAGAAGCTAATACAAGAAGAGGTAGAACTCAGAAAACAGTTAGCACATGTGGAGCAAGAAGAAGCCACGCTACTACTGGAGTTAAAAAAGTTAGATGATGAAATAAGACAGACAAACCAAGAGATATCCATCTGCATGGAAGGTATAAAAAGAGCTGAAGAGAGGCTAAGCAAAGTAAGAAAAGCCCAAGAGTATAAGGCACTTTTGAGAGAAAAGGCAAGATACGAAGACTGCGTCATAAAGCTCAAAGATCAGTTAAAACTTCTTCAGGCAGAAAGAAAACAGAAGGAACAAACTTATAAAAACCAGAAAAAAAACTTAGAGGTAAAGCACAGAGAACTAAAAGAAAAGCTTGAGGAAATTTCTTTGGAGTCAGAACTTACTAAGGGAAAACTGGAACAATTAAAGCAGGAAAGGAACAAACTCATTAATCACATACCTGAGCATGCACTAAGAGAGTATGAAAACTTAAAAAGTAGCCTGGAGCTTCCTGTAATAGTTCCTGTGGTGAGTTTTGGCGCATGTGGAGGATGTGGAATGAAGCTACCCTCAAGCCTATATTCAAAGGTGATGCTGGGAGAAGTAGTTATCTGCCCCAACTGCGCCAGATTGATATACTATGAGGCTTAAAGGTATAGACCTTACTTTGCTCATCTGCCTATTAATGATACAGCTTATAGGCTTGCTGGGTGTTTTTAGTGCCACTTACAAAGGAAGCATATCCCCTCTCTTTGTCAAACAGGTACTTTACATACTTTTTGGCTGGCTTATCATATTAGCGCTGGGAAGGATAAACTTCCGAATACTTTATGACATGGCAACAGTCATATACATGCTAAACCTCTTCCTCCTTATGCTTGTGCCACTATTTGGAAAAACCGTCTACGGTGCAAAAAGGTGGTTAGATTTGGGTCCTTTGAGCATACAGCCTTCTGAGTTTATGAAGTTCTCCCTTCTTCTCTTTTCCACTTACATACTGGGACACATGAAAAAAAACCTTAGTAAAGAGTCCGTCATATTACTACTTGCATTTATTATGCCTACCCTTTTGACCCTAAAACAACCGGATCTTGGTACAGCGGTGTCCTACCTTGTGATCCTTTTATCCCTACTTTTTTTCAAAGGCGTCCGTATTAGGTTCTTTATAGCATTAGGTCTGTCCCTTTTAATACTCTCTCCAATTCTTTGGCACTTTCTCAAAGACTACCAAAAGGAGAGAATAATAGCGGTTCTTGACCCATACGCAGACTACGCGGGTAGCGGATACCAGCTCATACAGTCCATGATAGCCATAGGCTCAGGTTCAATAACAGGTAAAGGCTTTCTAAAAGGTACACAGTCCCATCTTTTGTTCCTTCCTGAAAAACACACAGACTTTATATTTTCCGTGATAGCAGAAGAGTGGGGTTTTTTGCTTAGTTTTTTGCTCATCTCTTTATACTTTCTTTTTATATACAGACTTGCTCTTTACGGTATGCGTCTGTACGATGGTACCCAACGGCTCTTTTTGGGAGGAGCAGTTTCTCTTATACTCTTTCAAGTCTTTGTGAATTTGATGATGACCATGGGATTGGCACCAGTTGTGGGAATACCCTTACCCTTTGTGAGTTTCGGAGGAAGTAGCGTACTAACTTTTAGCTTGATCATAGGTGTGTGCTTTTCCATATTAAGAGAGTATATGCAAAAAGATATTCGTTTTGAGGAGCAACTATGATAGAGAGTCTTTACATACACATACCTTTCTGCTCTTACAAATGTCCTTACTGTGATTTTGTGTCCTTCACAAGCTCTCTTATATCCCATCAGGAATATCTACAGCTTCTTATTAAGGAACTCGGGCTTTACAAAGAAGAAAGTTTTTGTCTGAAAACCCTTTACTTGGGTGGCGGAACACCTTCGCTCATAGACCCATCCTTATACGAAACCTTTCTAAAAGACCTTTCGCTTTTAGTGGATACTGCCAGACTTGAAGAGTTTACTATAGAGTGTAATCCAGAAACATACAGAGAAGAAGAGTTTAAACAGATTGCTGATTTGGGAATAAATCGCGTCAGTGTAGGCGTCCAAAGCTTTACAGAAAGGGGACTAAAAGTGCTTGGTAGAAAACATACAGTTAAGGACTCCATAGATTGCATTAGATCCGCTTTCAAAGCAGGTATAGAAAACATAAGCGTGGATATTATATACGCATATCCAAACCAAACTTTAAAGGATCTAAAGGAAGAGCTTAAGGTTTTGATGGACCTTCCCATCAAGCACTTATCTTGCTATCTGCTTACACCTTACGAAGATACACTTTTTGGCAGACTTTTTAGCGAAGAAAAGCTCAAACTTCCAGACAGCGACCAAGTAGCAGATATGTATCTCTTTTGGGTAAATGAATTACAAAGTCTGGGTTTTGAGCACTACGAGATATCCAACTTTGCACTGCCAGGATACGAGTGCAAGCACAACCTTTCTTACTGGCTTGGAAGAGAGTTTCTGGGCTTGGGGGTATCCGCTTGGAGTTATGTAAAAAATGTGAGGTTTGGAAACACAAAAAACATGAGAGAATACGCTCAATCCATCAAAGAAGGCAGAAAACCCGTTGAGTACAAGGAGGTCTTAGAAGGTAAAAGCTTGCTCAAAGACATACTCTTTATAAGGCTCAGAACCAAGTGGGGTATACCAAAGGAGTATGCACATCTTATACCGGAAGAGCTTCTTGAGTTTTTTAAAAGTGTTGAAGACGGGATACGATTAAAAGAAGAGGGAATGCTGTTGATAAACGAGATCCTACTAAGGATAAAATACCATGCACTACCATATTAGAAAACTCATACAGGTGGGGAAACTCCTTTTTGAAGAAGGTCTTGTGGATGCAAGGGCGGGTAATCTTTCTGTAAGGATAGGTCAGAAAATACTCATAACCAGAAGGGGATCTCACCTGGGAACTCTAAAAGAGCATGACTTTGTGCTTTTGGATATTAACAAAACCAGCATTCTTGATGATAGGGCATCTTCTGAACTTTTGGTGCATAGAGAGGTATACATAAAAACCCAAAACCTTGCGCTTGTACACGCTCACCCTACTGCGGTAGTTAAACTGTCCTTTAAAACAAAAAATAATATAGTACCAAAAGATAGTGAAGGAAAAACCTTACTGAAAAGCGTAAAGGTGATCCCCAATTTGCCCTCTGGAAGCCAGAAGTTAGCTGAGGTAATTTCTGACATTTTATCCCAAGACAAATTAGTAGTTGTGCGTTCTCACGGTGTTTTTTCTGCGGACATAGACCCCTTTTATGCTTACAGTCATATATCCGTACTTGAACATTCGTGTAAAATACTCCTTGATGAGTGAGAGGGTTTACAAGGGTTGCAAGATACCCCTTGAGCTTTACTACGATATAGAAAATCAGGTTTGGTATAGGTTGGAACCAGACGGTACAGTTAGGGTAGGTGCAACAGACATAGGTCAGACCAGAGCAGGCAAGATGGTAAATGTAAGGATAAAAGCGGTAGGAAAGTATGTTCAGAAAGGTAAACCCATTGCCAGTCTTGAAAGTGGTAAATGGACGGGACCCGTTCCTGCCATAATAGAAGGAGAGATAGTAGAAAGGAACGAAGCACTTTTTGATACGCCAGAGCTCATCAACGAAGACCCCTACGGTAGGGGGTGGATAGCTCGTCTAAAACCTGCAAACTTAGAAAAAGACCTTAGGGACCTTTTGACTGGTGAAGAAGCTTTTAACAAACTAAAGGAGTACATGGACAGAGAAGGTGTAGAGTGTAAAGGCTCATAGTAAGAAGCCTATATGAGAAGCATCATACTTAAAGAGCAAACAGGCATATTATCATGTGTTCTATGAAGATACTGGTCCATATATGTTGTGCACCGGACGCTCTTTACTTTCTTAAAAGACTCAGAGAAGACTATCCTAATACCACCTTAGTAGGTTTTTTTTATGATCCTAACATACATCCTTATGAAGAGTACAAGCTACGCCTTATAGAAACAGAAAGAATGTGTAAATCTCTTGGGATAGAACTTTACGAAGGTGAGTACGATGTGGAAAACTGGATGCTTTCGGTGAAAGGTTATGAGGACGAACCTGAAAGAGGAAAAAGGTGTAAAGTGTGTTTTGACTATAGATTAGAAAGGTCTGCTAAGTTCGCCAAGGATATAAAAGCTACGCATATTACTACCACCTTGCTCATGAGTCCAAAGAAAGAGTTTAACATGCTCAAAGAAAGTGGCTACAGGGTTGCAAGTATGTATGGTTTAGAATTTCTATGTCCGGATTACAGAAAGGGTGGCGGGACGCAGGAGATGTTTAGAATGTCAAAGCAGTTGGAATTCTACCATCAGGATTACTGCGGATGTATCTACGGACTTTTCAAACAGAAAAAAGAGGATGCGGTAAAGGATCTTGTATCCTTAGGAGGCAGAAGACCAGGTAGTAAAGAGGAAACGCTTTTTATAAAGTCCGTTAGGCTGTTTGCAGAACAGAGAAACTTACCGTGTAAAGAATGGGAATTTAGCTTTTTAAACTGGAGAGTCCTTTACGGAAGGCTTCAGATAGGTGAAATAACGCTTCCTTCCTTAGTATCCGCCTTTTCTCGGTCCATAAGGGGCATCTTAAAGGCAGATGTGGAAGAGATAGTAGGCAATACTGTATATTACAACAAAGGCGGATTGAAAGTGATACTAGTAGATGATCTAAAAGATGAGCCTATGCATCAATTTTACGGATTGACAGACCCTACTTTTAGGGTTCCACATGAATACAAGGAAATGCTTCTGAAAGAACGCATAAAAGCTGAGCTCAGCACAGAATTTTCATCAGATGTATCAAGGGTTCTTCTTGTAGGAAGCTTAGAAGCATCAACTTTTATAAGCGTTCCTGCAGACACACTTCAAGACTCAAGAGGAATAAGTTTAGAAACTTTGGAAAAGTTTATAACTCAGAATCTTTCGGATATAACTCAGGGAAAGTTAGCGTTAGTAGTGTGTGGAGCAGAATCTTTGGGAAAAGCTGGTAGCAACTACTTTACTCAAAGAACAGGAAAGAGAGTAGAACAGCTTTCCTACGATTTTAGTCTGTAAATTTAAATATATTATGTGGGTAAAAGTAAAAATTAAGCTAAACAGGGAGAACTTTAAAGATTACGCATCCTATTCTCTTGAGCTCAGTAGAAACTCAACACTCTTGGATATGCTTGTGAAAATAAAAGAAGAGCTAGATCAGAGCTTAGCTTTTAGAAGCATGTGCAGAGCGGGTATATGCGGAACATGTGCAATTAAGGTTAACGGAAGACCCGTGCTTGCATGTTCTACAAAGGTCTTCGTGTTTGGCGAGGAGATCACGGTAGAACCTATAGACAATGTCTCAGTAATAAAGGACCTTGTAGTTGACCATGAGTCTCTCTATAATAAGCTTAAACTGTGGAAGGTATGGTATAACGCTGGAGAAAAAAATACAAAAGTAAGTGCCAGCGCCTTAAAAAGGATAGAAAGAAGCCACGAGTGTATCTTATGTGGAATATGTGATAGTGTATGCCCTGTGCTTACTACAAGCTCTCATTTTGGGGGTCCTACTCTCTTAACGAGGTATTACAAGCTCCTTTTTGATCCAAGAAACACACAAGATAGAGCTCAAAGCCTAAAAAACCTAAACCCACAGCTTTGTACCCACTGCATGAACTGCTCTTTTGCGTGCCCAAAAAAGCTAATGCCCGAAGCTTTAATAAAGGAGGAGGAAAAGCTCCTCCAAGAAAAAGGGATTATAAAAAAAGAGGAGGGAAATTTTGGATTTTTAGAATTTTGATTTACTTGATCTCTATCTTTTTCTCCTTTGAAACCTCAGCTTTGGGAAGCCTTATTTCTAAAACACCATCTTTGAATTCTGCCTTTACTTCGTCAGTCTTTACTTCCGCTGGTAAGCTCAGTACCCTTTCAAACTTTCCATAAACTCTTTCTAACCTGTGAACCGTCTCTGTTTTCTCTTCTCGTTCCTCTTTTTTCTCACCTCTTATGTGTAGCATGTTATCCTTTATACTTACCTCAATGTTTTCCTTCTTTACACCCGGAAGCTCAGCTTTAACAACTATCTCCTTGTCCGTTTCGTACATCTCAACCGCAGGAGCAAAAGCTCTTTCTGTATCTTCTCCGGGAAAGAGCTCCTCAAGAAGTCTGTCAAACTCCCTTCTTATTCTTTCAAGTTCTGCAAAAGGACTCCAAAGCATAAGACCCCTTCTCATGGCCCTCACCTCACTATCTAAGCACCTGTCGGTGCTTAGGCTGGGGTATTTCTATACCGCCTTTTAAAGCTGTCCCTTCCCCAGCAGGCGGTTTTGGGACAGCCTACAGTTATAAAATTTATATGAAAGTCTTAAAGTGTCAAGTCCCCAAAGGCTACCACCACCGCACCTGAGTTCATCATTTCCTCTATGGCTCTGTCTGTATCTCCTGCATTTACATCTACACCTTTTGTAGCATCAATAAGTAGAAAAACTTCATAACCTAAGTTAAGACCACCTATTACCGTATTCTTTACGCAGTAATCGGTGGCAACCCCTCCTACAAAAAGCCTTCTTATACCTCTCTCTTTTAACAAACTGTCCAACAGAGTTCCCTGAAACCCAGAATAAGCGTCAAAATCCCTACTTGTGCCTTTAGATATGATGAATTTATTGTCCTTTGGTATTATCAGATCCTTATGGAACTGAGCACCTTCTGTTCCCTGAACGCAGTGAGGTGGCCATATCCCACCATGTCCTTTAAAGGATATGTGATCCGGAGGATGCCAATCTCTGGTAAAGTAAACGGGAAGGGATCTTGATGAAAAGGCTTCTATGTATGCATTTAGCTGTGGTACTATCTTATCTGCATCCGGCACAGGCAGAGCTCCCCAAGGCATAAAGTCATTTTGCATATCTACCACTATCAGCGCATCCTTGTTTGTTAGATTTAGCCTCATGTTTTAACCTCCTTCAAAGGATCACTTCTATCTCTTCTTTTAATTTAATTTCTTCTAAGCTCACAAAGCAGTTATAGGCTTTTACTTCATATCCCAAGTGAGCAAAACGCTTTAGCATCTGGGCAAACACTGGGTCTGTTTCCGCATTGGGAGAAAAGACTTTGGCATCTTCTCTTTGAACTACAAAGACCATCTTAGGAACAAACTTTGGGTAGGCATTTATCAAAATATGAATGTGCTTTGTCCCTCTTTTTGTGGGAGCATCTGGAAATAGAGCGGTATGGTCCTTTACTAAGTTTACGGACTTAACTTCTATGATATATCTACCCACAAGCAGGTCTAATCTGCTTCCGTTTATTCTTGGCTCGTAAATCACATGCTGTTGAGTCAAGGTTTCTGCGTAAAGTCTTGGGGCTATTTGCGAGTCAAGACACACTAAGAAGCCTCTGTTTGTTTCTGTTAAAAGAACTTCATACTTATACTTTCCTGTGTCCTTTTCCTTTAAGTATACGGGTGAGCCTTCTATTAGTAGCTCTTTTAATCTGCCTGTATTTCTAATGTACGCTAAGGTTTCCTTATTCCCTAACTGAACCATGCACAAAAAACGGTTGACTCTTCTTACAAACTTAGCAGGAACTAAAGAGGCAAATCGCATCTTTTATTAGAAAGGCCCTACCGGGCGGTAGGGCAAACAAATTAGGGGAGGGAGGGGGAGGGAGTTTATCACTCCCACTTTTTTAACCTCTACAGTTATTATATTATATTCAAAAAAAAATTTTGTCAAGTGAAAACGCGTTCACACAGTTCTACACCTTCAACCGACCTTATTGCATCTATAACCCTCAAAAAGTCTGAGTAATTACCTACCTCTATAAGAAATTCCATAAAGGCTTTACCTATAGATGTGCTTTTAGTTCTTGCCTCAAGTATGTTTGCTCCTGTTTTTGAGATACTTGAGGTTATGTCTGCCAGTACTCCTAATCTGTCTTTGACAACTACCCTAAGTCTTGCCGGATGTTTCCCAGTTGATGCGTTCCAAATTACAGGGATCACCTTATCCGGCAGGTTTCTTTGCATGTAGCGAAGGTTGGGACATAGCTTAGAATGTACTACCACGCCCTTACCCCTTGTTATCACACCGTAAACTTCCTCCCCGGGTATGGGAAGACAACATGTTCCTACTGAATGAAGCACACTACCCAAACCGTTTATCAAAAGCAGATCTTCCCCCTTTTCCTCCTTGTGCTTTTCTCTTTCCTTTTGTTCAAACAACGAATATATCTTCTCTCTACTTATCTTGCCACTACCTATTGCTATGAGGACTTCTTCTTCGTTTTTAAGGTGGGTTTCTTGTAAGAGCTTTTCAAGTAGAGCCTCCTTAGTAAGTTCCCATCTGGATGCAAGCTTTTCAAGTATCTGCCTTCCTTCTTGCAGGTGTCTGTCTTTTTCAAGCTCTTTGAGATAAGCCTTTATCTTGTTTTTTGCCTTTGATGTTACTACAAACTTCAGCCACTCAGGGTTTGGCTTCTTATTGGGGTGAGTGATTATTTCCACCATATCACCATTCTGTAGTTTGTAATTTAAAGAGACTATCCTACCGTTTACCTTTGCGCCCGCACAGTGGTTTCCTATGTCCGTGTGTATGTAATACGCAAAATCTACAGGAGTCGCTCCCTTTGGCAGTACCAAAAGGTCTCCCTTTGGTGTGAAAACAAAAACCTCTTCAGAGAATAGTTCTAATTTCATGTTCTCTATAAGCTCATGGGGATTCTTGCTACCTTGAATACTTTCAACTAAACTCTTGAGCCACGAATAAACACTATTATCCTTGACACTTTTACCTTCTTTATAAGCCCAGTGTGCAGCTATACCTTTTTCTGCCCTTTCGTGCATTTCCCAAGTTCTTATCTGCACTTCCACCATCCTGCCTTTTGGACCTATTACTGTGGTGTGCAAGGACTGGTAGAGGTTAGGTTTTGGTAGGGATATGTAGTCGTCAAACTTGCCCGGTACTGGTTTAAAAGTGCTGTGTATGATGCCAAGCACTGTATAACACTCCTGAGGCGTGTTGAGTATAACCCGTACACCTAATATGTCGTGAACATCCTCAAGCTTTATACCCTTCCTGACAGTCTTCTGCCATATACCGTAAAGATGCTTAGGTCTGTATGTGATGTGCGCATCAATACCAGAAAGTTTAAGCGCTTCCTTGAGTTTTGGTATAAAGCTTCGCTTCAGATATTCCTCCAATTCCTTTCTACTTTTTCCTACAAAGTTCTTAACCTTTTCGTACTCAGAAGGATAAAGGTACATAAAGCACAGGTCTTCAAGCTCCGTTTTTATATTCCAGACACCTAATCTGTTAGCTATAGGTACATAAATATCAATGGTTTCTTTTGCTATTCTTAACTGCTTGTCCTTTCTGAGGAAACCTAAGGTTTTCATATTGTGAAGACGGTCTGCCAGTTTTACCAATATTACTCTAAGGTCCTTTGCGGTGGCTAAAATGAGCTTTCTATAGTTTTCCGCCTTTTGCTCTTGTATGTTCCTGAACTCAAGCCTTCCCAACTTAGTTACGCCCTGAACTATACTCGCCACCTGCTTGCCAAATTTCTCTTCAAGTTCCTGATAAGTAGTTTGCGTATCTTCTAAAACATCGTGAAGAAGCCCAGCTACAACTGTGTTTATATCAAGCCCCATCTGAGCAAGTGTGAGAGCCACTTCTATGGGATGGGTAATGTAGGGTTCTCCTGACGCTCTTATCTGACTGCTGTGTTTTTCTTCTATAAAATGTATAGCTTTTGCAACCCTTTCCCTTTTGTCTCCTTCAAATAGCCCCAATAGCTTTTCCGCCTTTGACTTTACTGTTGTGCTGTGCATACTTATAAATTAACGCCTTTTTGATAAAATGTATTACAAAGGAGGAGATATGCTTGAAAAGTTTATATCCCTTTTAGGTTTTTTTTCAAACAACATAGGTATTGACCTGGGTACTGCCAATACGGTGATATACTCAGAGGGAAAAGGGATAGTGCTCCACGAACCATCTATTGTAGCCATTGACACAAGAACTAAAAGGGTTATAGCAGTAGGAAAAGAAGCTAAAGAGATGCTTGGCAAGACACCAGAAAACATACAAGCCATAAGACCCTTAAGAGATGGTGTAATCACAGACTTTGAAGCAACACAAATTATGCTTGCCTACTTTATAGAACGAGCTATAGGTGGGGGTATATTCAGGCCAAAACCGCGCATTGTCATAGGAGTGCCCTCTGGGGTCACGCAGGTGGAGAAAAGGGCGGTCATTGATGCAGCCAAAGGAGCTGGTGCAAGGGAAGTGTATCTCATACCGGAACCTATGGCTGCAGCTATTGGAGCAGGTCTTCCAGTGGAAGAACCTGTAGGAAGTATGATAGTGGATATAGGAGGAGGAACTACAGAAATAGCTGTCATATCCCTTGCAGGCATAGTGGTTTCTAACTCCATAAGAGTAGCCGGAGATGAGATGAACGAAGCCATCATACAGTACATAAAGAAGAGGTTTCACATGTTTATAGGAGAGCAAACAGGGGAAAGGATAAAGATAGAGTTAGGGAATGCCATCTACGAAGATGAAGAAAAGGAGATGGAAATAAAGGGTAGGGATATCACAGGTCTTCCAAAAACTGTGAAAATAACCAGCAAAGATATAACAGAAGCTCTTGAAGATGTTATTGGTTCTATAATAAACGCTATAAGGTTAACTCTCGAAAAGACACCGCCAGAGCTAGCATCTGACATAGCAGAAAGAGGAATAGTGCTTGCGGGTGGAGGTTCTCTTTTGAGGAATCTTGATGTAAGAATAGAGAGAGATGTAGGCATAAAGACATACTACTGCGAAGACCCTATAACCGCAGTAGCCAGAGGAGTAGGAAAGGTATTGGACAAGATGGACCTTATAAGAAGAATATCTATGGAATGAACAGCTCACTTTTTTTAGCATTTTTGTATAACTTTACATTTGCCAAATGGTCTGAATATGTGGAGCTAAACCTGTGCCCACCGTTTCCATCTGCCACAAAATAAAGGAAGTCTACTCTTGCTGGCTTTAGTGCTGACTCAAGAGAGCTAAGCCCGGGATTACAGATAGCGGTAGGTGGAAGACCGTAGTAAAGATAGGTATTGTAAGGGTCTTGCAGGTCCAAATCCTTGGCAGAAAGTCTGCCCTTCCATAAGCCTTTTCTCTTCATAGCGTATATTACCGTTGGGTCTATCTGAAGTTTCATACCTTTCTTTAGTCTGTTGTGTATGACTGCAGATATCAGAGGTTTTTCCTTTTCAAGAGCTGTCTCCTTTTCTATAAGAGACGCAATAGTCACCCACTCTTCAAGACTCATACCAGAACTTTTTAGTTGATTCCTTAAGTTCTCTGTTTTTTTCAAAAAGTTGTTGTACATGGTGTTTATAACCGTAAGGGGATGGGTGTTCTTGGAGAAAAAGTAAGTATCTGGAAACAGAAACCCCTCCATGCTAAAGGTGTTAAGTCCGTATTTTTCCGGAATTTTTTGTGAAAGAGCTAACCCCAAAAAGTCCTTAGCTTTGCATATTTTGTGCTCTTCAAGAATGCTGGCTATGTCATAAAGGTCAGAACCCTCTGGTACAGTTATTTTGTAAAGTTTCCTAAATCCATAATGTATCTTCCTATAAACTTCCCAAGGAAAAACAAGTCCGTCAAATTCGTACTCACCTGCCTCTAGCTTACCCTTTCTTATCATGTGTATTAAAAGAAAAGACAGTGGACTCCTTATAACACCTTCCCTGTAAAGGTAAAGAGCCATCTGTGTAGAAGGCATACCGTAAGGTATGTCTATGGTTTTTTTATCAAGGCGTACAGGCAAAAAGGAGTAAATGAGGAAAAAAAACGCTAAACCGAGCGGGATTAGGAACTTTAAAAACTTCATAGGGTTTCTAAGTATTCCTTAAGTATAACATATGCGGACACACTGTCTTTTAACTTTTTTCTCTTTGATGCTGGAAGGTTTTCCAAAAGCCAGTATGCTTCTCTTGTTGTGTATCTTTCATCCCAAGTTATGATATCTATATCTTCTGGTAGGTTTTCCTTTAAGTTTTTTACAAACTCTTCTACCTGTTTAGCTCTCAGTCCTAAGTTCCCTCTTGGTGTTAAAGGCAGTCCTACTAATACAACGGAAACTTGATGTTCTTCTACTATACTTCTTATTTTTTGCCAAATGTCCCCCCTGTTTTCTATGACTTTAAAGGGTGAAGCTATCTTAAGGTTAGTGTCTCCTAAGGCGAGCCCTAAGCGTTTGTTTCCGTAATCAATAGCCAGTATCTTCAACCTGTTTTAAAACCAACCACCTTGTAAAGAGGACAAAAGCCCACCGCAGAAGTTCCTATAAACACTATACCTATTATGCCCAGTATCCACCAAGCGCCACCCTTTGTGATAGCAAGGTATAGAAAGATTATACCCAAAACCACCCTAAGCACTCTGTCCCAACCTGCCATGTTCTTTTCCATGGTATTTACCCTCCTTTAAGATAAATTATAATCCCTTTTCCCCCTGAAGTTTGTATCCTCCCTCCATCCACCCTTCTGGGAAATACCAGTTTTTCAGGTGTTTATATCCGTGCTCTATAAGTTTCTTCCCAAGTCTTGTTTCTTCTGGAGGCACACCTCTTTGGAGTTCCAAAGAAGTTTGTTTGTCTTCGTAATACTCAACGAATATTCTTCCAAAGTGTTCTGATATGAGCTCGTACAGTTTGTCTTCAAAAGGGCTTGAAAAGAACGATGGTTCTATGTGAAAAAGCTCTATCCACTCTTTCCAGTAGGGTTTTCTGCCGTAGAAAACCTTGGCAAACATGAGTCTCTTTCCGTCAATTTCTAAAGTGAGGTTTTCTTCCTCAACAAACCTTCCCCCCTCTCTCTTAGACAGATACAGTCTTTTTCCCTCGTGCTTTATACCTTGTGTTAAGGCATTCAAGAAACTCTCAAAGTGTCTCATGGACAAGTTCTGGAAAGTTTATAGTTTCTTGTTTTCCTGTGCGCATATCTTTTAGCGTTATCCTGCGATTTTTCTTTTCGTCTTCACCTATGATCACTACAAAGTCAGCTTTTAGTTTGTTGGCAAGCTCCAACTGCTTTTTCAAACCTGCCTTTCTGTAAGATAGTTCCACTCTTCTTCCCATCTCCCTTAGCTTTTTGACTACCTCAAGGGCATAGTCCATAACATCACCGAAGGGCAAAACCATATAAAGAGGTTCCTCTTGAGGAAGGTCTTTGATTAGCATAGATAGTCTCTCTATACCTACCGCAAAACCCATTGCAGGTGTTGGAGGTCCTCCCAGCTCTTCTACAAGATAGTCATACCTTCCACCTGCTATTAGCGTTATACCAAGTTCGTCAGAAACCGCTTCAAACACTGTCTTTGTGTAGTAGTCAAGACCCCTCACCAAATAGTGGTTTTCCCTGTAAGGTACAGAGAGCTTATCAAGGTAAGACTTTAGTGTATTGTAGTGTTCCCTACACTCCTGACACAGATAATCAACCATTTTTGGGGCGTCTTTTACCGCAGACTTGCATGTATCTACTTTACAATCAAGCACCCTTAGAGGATTTTTGTCCTTTCTGTCCATGCACACATCACACAGATGACCCACAACTTTTTCTAAGTACTCAGATAGAGCTTCTCTGTAAGCGGGTCTGCAAACCCTACATCCTATGGAATTTATCTCTATGGTTGCGGGTATGCCCAGCTTGGAAAGTACGGTATAAACGAGGTCTATCATCTCTGCATCCACTTGTGGGTCTTGTATCCCAAAAACTTCTGCGCCTATCTGGTGGAACTGCCTGTATCTGCCTGCCTGTGGCCTTTCGTACCTGAACATGGGACCTTCGTAAAACAGCTTAGTGTAGGGTTTTAGTGCATAGAGTTTGTTTTGGATGTAAGCTCTTACAGCTCCTGCGGTGCCTTCTGGCCTTAGTGCAAGCCATCTTCCTTTTCTATCCTGAAAGACAAACATTTCCTTTTGCACTATGTCTGTTATCTCGCCTATACTTCTTTGAAACACCTCAAGATACTCAACAACTGGGAGAAGGATCTCTTCAAAGTTATACAGTTTGAGTAATTTTCTTATACTATCAGATACATACCTGAACCTTTTTAGGTCTTCTCCCAGCACATCATGAAAACCTCTAACACTCTGAAATTCTGCCATGGGAAAGTATTATAATTTTTAACTATGGCAAAGGTAAAGGGACTTGTGTGCAGAGAGTGTGGAAAAGAGTATCCTGTAGAGCCCATACATGTGTGTGAGTACTGCTTTGGTCCCCTTGAGGTGGTCTACGATTACGAGGAAATAAAAAAGAGAGTAAGCAGAGAAAAGATTGAAGAGGGTCCAAAGAGCCTGTGGAGGTATATAGATCTCCTACCTGTAGAAGAACCAAGCGTGGGACTAAGTGCGGGTTTTACACCCCTGAAGAAAGCGGAAAATTTGGGTAAGCTTTTAGGACTTGAGAATCTTTACATAAAAGATGACTCTGTAAATCACCCTACGCTATCCTTTAAGGATAGAGTAGTTTCTGTTGCTCTCTCAAAGGCTAAGGAGTTTGGTTTTGACACCGTTGCCTGTGCTTCTACGGGAAATCTTGCTAATTCTGTTGCTGCTCACGCTGCACAGGCAGGCTTTAACTGTTTTGTCTTTATACCTGCCAACCTTGAGTCCCAAAAGATATTTGGAAGTCTTGTCTTCAAACCCACCGTTGTTGCGGTAGAAGGTAATTACGACGATGTTAACAGACTGTGTTCTGAAATAGCCAACGAGCTAAACTGGGCTTTTGTAAATATAAACATAAGACCTTTCTATGCGGAGGGCTCAAAAACTTTAGCCTTTGAAGTAGCAGAACAGTTGGGTTGGAGAGCTCCAGACGCTGTGGTAGCACCTGCAGCATCTGGTTCACTCATCACAAAAATATGGAAGGGCTTTAAAGAACTCCATCGTGTAGGCTTAATTGACAGTGTAAAAACCAGAGTTTACGGCGCACAAGCTTTGGGATGCTCTCCCATAGCACAGGCATGGAAAGAGGGAAGGGACTTTATAAAACCTGTAAAACCTCAGACCATAGCCAAGTCCATAGCCATAGGCAACCCCGCAGATGGCATATACGCTCTTCAAACCACAAGAGAAAGCGGTGGCACTTGGGAAACAGCCACCGATGAGGAGATCATAGAGGGTATAAAGCTCCTTGCGGAAACGGAAGGCATATTCACAGAAACAGCAGGAGGTACTACCATAGCGGTACTCAAAAAGCTCGCAGAAGCTGGATACTTTTCACCTAAGGATGTGGTGGTAGTATACATTACAGGCAACGGCTATAAAACCATGGAAGTGTTAGAAGGGCATTTACACGAAAGCATCAAAATAAAACCTACACTCAAAGACTTTAAAGAAAAAATACTCGTCAGAACTTCATGAGAAGGCTTTTTATCCTTCTTCTCCTTGTGCTTTCTTGCTCCTCAAAGGATACCCTTCCTGACATAACGGTAAAAGACATTGAAGGCAGGGAAGTAAAGCTAAGCGATTATAAAGGGAAGAAGACAGTAATCTACGTGTGGAGCAGAACTTGTGCAGGGCACACTGAGGACCTTAAAAAACTTAGTAGGCTTGTGAATGAGTATCCAGACTACAGGATAATATCCTATGCGGTGGCTATGGACATAAAGGATGTACAGCAGAGCTACCAACAGATAGGTATAAAGCCAAACTTTATCACCTTGATAGACCCTTCTGTGAAGTTCAACGACTACTTTCCTATAACCTTTCTGCCCTCCACTTATCTCTTTGACAGTAAAGGGAAACTAATAGCCTCTTACGCAGGTCTGCCTGAACACCTTTAAGCTTCACATTTTCTTAACGGAAAGTTAATAAAAACTTAACAGCACCCTCTTAGACTTCTTAGTATGAACTTGGCTCTGGTAGAGATACACGATGTTTCGCCTTACTACTACAAGGAGACACTGCAAGCTATAAAGCTCATGTCCCTGTGTGGTATAAAAAAATACTCTCTGCTGGTAGTGCCCAATTTTTGGGGGAAGGCTCACCTATACGAACACCCTGAGTTTGTACATACCATCCTTTCTACAAAACAGGAAGTGGTGCTTCATGGGTGCTACCACGAAGGTGGAAGCATAAAGGACATAATCTGGACTTCTGGCGAAGGTGAATTCTCAAACCTAAACCTCATGCAGACCTATCAGAGGATCAAGGAAGGTAAAGACATTTTTGAAGCGGTAGGTATAAAGTCAGACATATTTGTGCCACCCGCATGGATAGGGAACCCTTACCTTGAGGATGTGCTTTACTCTCTGGATTTTAAGATGGTGGCTTGCAGAGATTATATAAAGGACTTGGAAAGTGAACTGGTATATACCTCTCCAGTGATAACCTTTAGCAACAGACCCATTCTTAGCTGGCTAAGCATAGGCTTTGCACCTTTGCTTTTCAGAGCTTTCAAAAGAAACAGATTAATAAGACTGGCTCTACATGCCAAGGATTTCAGAGACAGAAGAAAAGTAAAACTTTGGAGAGTTTTGCTCAGCAAGATAAAAGAACATAGGAGGTTAATAAGCTATGGAGAACTTATCAGGCAGAGCAGACCTGCACTTGCACTCCAAAGCGTCTAACAAGCCCGGAGGTTGGTTTTCTCAGCTCATAAACTGTCCTGAGAGCTACGCGGAACCCCTTGAAATATACAGAAGACTCAAAAGCAGAAACCTGAGCTTTGTAACCATTACAGACCACAACACCATAGATGGTGTGCTTGAAATAGCACACCTTCCTGATGTCTTTATAAGCTGTGAGTACACGGTGGAGTTTCCTGAGGAACCTGCAAAGGTCCATGTCTTAGTTTATGGGTTAACTGAAAAGGATCACGAAGAATTAATGAAGCTAAGAGAAAATATATACGAGTTTGTTGCCTATCTAAAACAACACCAAATAGCTCATTCTTTGGCTCATCCCCTCTACTCAGTCCAAGGAACGCGCATAACAAAAAGGCTTGTGGAAAAGTTTGTCCTCCTTTTTGATAATTGGGAGGTAATAAACGGTACAAGAGGCGATGCTACAAGTCAGATAGAGAAAAAGATAGCCCAGATTTATAGCGGATGGGAAAAGATAAGAGAGCTTGAAGAAAAGTACCGTATAAAATCCCTAAGAAGCAGGGAGTACATAAGCTTTACCGCTGGTTCAGATGACCACGGTGGTATGGATGTAGGAAGGACATGGACGCAGGTAGAGGGTGCAAGAAGTGTGGAAGGATTCTTGATGGGTCTGCGTGAAGGAAGGACTAAAGTGGGAAGCGAGGAGATCACAGAAGACAGACTCTTAAACATGATTGCCAGAGTAGGCTATGATTATGTAAAGAGGCGCTACAATATACCGCAGGAAGCAAAAGGTGTGCTGGATTACGTGTTTATGTACTCAAACGATCCTTTGATAGCCATAGGTCTAAAATACAAGTTTGGCATAAACACTGATAGGACTAAACTCTTGAGAAGTCTCATAGAGCACCTGCCCTTCTTCACATGGGAAAGGCTTACCAAAAGGCAGTCCCTTGTGGAGCTATCGGAGTTTATCCTTTCCCTCCTGCTTTACACTTTCCCTGCTTTTGTAAAGTACGCCCAGAAAAAGGAAGAGCTAAAGATAAAGGCTCTTGCGAAGGAGTTTGATATAAACATTCAAAAGCCCACAAAGATAGCTTACTTTACAGATACCTACAGAGAAGTAAACGGTGTTGCGCGCACTGCACAAATAATGAGAAACATAGCCCTTGAGGAAGATATGCCCTTCCACTTCTTCGTGTGCTCAAAGGAGGGGAGGGAGGAGGGGAACCTTACATCACTAAAAGCCCTTGTGGAACTGCCCGTGCCCTTTTACGAAGAGATAAGAATGGGTGTGCCTTCCTTCACCGAGCTTGTGGACATCCTTGAAAGGGAAAACTTCACAGGCGTGCATGTCTCCACTCCCGGTCCTTTGGGTCTGATGGCTCTTGTGGCAGGCAAGGTGCTGGGTCTTAGAACCACCTTTACCTTTCACACAGACATACCCACGTACGTGCGCATATACACGGGCGATGAAGAGTTAGAAAAAATCTCTTGGAAGCTCTTTATACTTATAGCCAACAGTGTGGATAAGTTTTTTGTTCCTTCAGAATACTACAGAAACCTCTTTATAAGCAAAGGCGTAAACCCTTCAAGAATAAGCGTTTTTCTGCGTGGTGTGGATACGGAGCTTTTCTCTCCTTACAAAAGGGATGAGAACTTTTGGAGCTCAAAGCTCGGTAGGAATGTAGATAGGGTAGTGCTTTATGTGGGAAGAGTAGCAAAGGAGAAAAACCTTGACACTTTTATGTATGTAGCGGAGCACTTTCCAGAAGAGACCTTTGTGGTAGTAGGTGATGGACCATACAAAAAGGAGCTTGAGAGGAAAAAGCCTAAAAATGTGCACTTTGTGGGATACCTCAAAGGTGAAGAACTTGCCAGAGCTTATGCCAGCTCGTACATATTCCTATTTCCTTCAGAGACAGATACTTACGCTCAGGTGGTCTTAGAAGCAATGGCAAGCGGCCTTCCCGTAGTGGTAAGCTCAAAGGGTGCATCTCACCAGCATGTAGAGGAAGGTCTCAACGGATTTATAGCCAACAGCAAAGAGGAGTTTGTGGAAAAGGTGCGTATGCTCCTCTTCAACAGGGACCTGCGTAACAGGATGTCCTACGAAGCCATAGAGAAAGCCCGAGAGCTTGATCTGAGAAAGACTTACCTTGATTATATGTGTACCATAGCAGGCTTTGGAAGGTTTGCCTATGAAAATCGTTGACATAGCACCTTACTTTCATGACAAAAGTGGTGGGATCAAACGCTACCTGCTAGAGAAGTCCTCTTACTTGAAGGACAAACCTGTAGAGCATGTAGTGATATTGCCCGGACGCAAGAAAAATCTCCAGTACATAAACTCCACCAAAGTTTATCAGCTTCCTTCCTTTCCCATACCCATGACGGGTGGCTACAGGTTTTTCAACAGCCTAAGGGACATAAAAGAGATCTTAAGGATAGAAAAACCTGATATAGTAGAGCTTGAAGGAACTTACCTTCCTATAACCGCTCTGCGCTCTTTAGAATACAGGCTTGTAGTTTTTTACCATGCAGATGTACGCACAGACCTCTCTTTCGTACCTCTCACCGATGGAATAAGAAAGAAACTAATAGAATACACCATCAACAAAAAGCTTTCTAAGGCAGACCTAATTATTACCCCTTCAAAGAAGCAAGAAGAGTTTCTAAGAAGCTATGGCATTGAGAACGTGCAAACGGTGAACTTAGGTGTGGATACGGAAGTTTTCAACCCATCAAAGAGAAACCCTTACATAAACAACCTTTTGGGTGTAAAAGAAGAGACCTTCAAGGTCATATACTCAGGCAGGCTTTCACCGGAGAAGAATATAGACCTCTTGCTTGAAGTAATGAGCATGGTAGATGGAGTTTTCTTTCACTTCATACTCGTGGGAGATGGTCCCTTAAGAAAGAAGGTGGAGAAGTTTGCCAAGAGCTACCCAAATATTACCTATTTTGGCTACATATCCAGCAAAGAACAGCTTGCAGAACTTTATGCAAGCTCAGACGTTTTTCTTTCTACTTCTAACTCTGAAACCTATGGGCTTGCCTTTTTGGAAGCTCAAGCGTGCGGATGTATTCTTGTGGCACCAGATTTGGAGCTTGAAACTCAGCCCTTCAAAGAGTTTCTCGTTAAAGACCAAAAGCCAGAGAGCTTTTACTCAGCGCTTGTAAAAGCCGTAAACCACCAAAACTTTTACACAAGGCAGAGCATAAGCGCTTATATACAAGAAAACTTCTCTTGGGAGAGAACCTTTAGCAGACTTGTGGAGGTCTATAACGGCATACTTTATGAGGTAATTTAAAATAAACATTATGCGCATAGGAGACTTTCTAAAGGAGCACAAGCTTTCTGTCGGAGACAATGTAAGATTTCTTTTTGAAAAGCTGGGTATACACGATGAAAAGCTTCTGAAAGATATAGAGAACCAAATAGGTGAGCCTGCCAAAATGTCCAAATCTAAGGCAAATACGGTAGACCCAGAAGATGCCATAAAGACCTACGGTGCGGACACAGTTAGACTTTACATTCTCTTTGCAGGACCTGTGGAGAAAGATTTTGAGTGGACAGACGAAGGTGTGCAAGGAGCTTACAGGTTTTTAAAAAGGTTGTGGAACTACTTTCACGAAAATCTGGAAAAGCTAAGATCTATATCTTACTCTCAGGAGAGGCTGAAAAACCTTCAGGGACAAGCAAGAGATGTCAGAAGGAAGACTCACCAAACCTTGAAAAGGTATCTTACGGACATGGAAGAGCTCTCTTTTAACACAGCGATAGCAGGTATAATGGAGCTTTTGAACTACCTTCAGGACTACCAACCTCAAGGGGAAGAAGATTATGCAGTATTGCGGGAAGCCTTTGAAGTTATCCTCTTTATGCTCTATCCCATAACTCCCCACATATGCGAAGAGCTATGGCACAGACTGGGATACCCCAAACCCATGTGCTTTTACCCCTTCCCTAAACCTGATGAAACCGCGCTGAAAGTAGAAGAGTTTGAAATTCCCGTGCAAATAAACGGAAAACTCAGAGCGGTCATTACACTACCCGTAGACGCGGACGAAGAGGTGGCAAAGTCTACAGCTCTGTCTAACGAAAAGATAAGGAAGTTTATAGATGGCAAAGAGATAAAAAAGGTGATTTATGTAAAGAATAAGCTTTTGAACTTGGTGATCAAAGATGACTGAACTTTTAGCTTTTTTGACTTTTTTGGGTAAGCTACTCATAGCTATGCTTTTGATAGGTATCCCTCTGCTTTTGATAATTGTGTTTTTGTCTAACTTTGTTTATAAGAGGATCTTTCTAAAAGATGAAGATCAATCAAAACCGTAGCTTTCAAACTCGCTCCAGTCTTTGGAAGATCTCTCTCCACCCCAGGGTTTCCTGCCGTAAAAGAGAGAGCCATCGTCTCTTATACTTTCAAAATTAGTGTTTCTAAAGCTCGCTTTCCTGAGGTCTGCTTGTGAAACATCAACACTTTTGAGTTCTGAACTTTCAAAAACTGAGCCTTTCATGTAAGCACCTTCAAAGGATGAGCTGGATAAACAGCTTTTTACGAACTCCCCGTCAGGTATCTGGCATGCGGAAAAGTTGCAACCATCTATAAGACAATCTTCAAAGCGCGCCTGTCCCAAAAAGGCAGAAAAGAAGGAAGAGTCTTTAAGGCTACAATGGACAAACTTAGCCCTTTGTAGGTTGGCGTGCTCAAAAGTGCAACCTTCAAGCGTACAGTTCTCAAAAAGGACCTCCGCCAGAAAACCTTCCGAAAAGTCCACGCCTTTCAAAGTACAGTTTTTAAACTTTGCGCAGGTGAGAGTGGAGCTTCTGAAGCTCTCACCCTCTAAGATAACTCCGCTGAACTCTCTAAAGGAGAAGTCTCCATTTTCATAACTCATATGGCTTTAGGCTTACACACATCTATAAGTGCTTGCATATCTTCTACAGGTTTGTATCTTTTTTTCACCGAAAGCATCCTCTCTTCGTAGGTCTCCATCTGAACCTTATAAAACACACCTATAGGTACTGGTGCGTTGGGGTCATAGTAGTGGTCAAGGTCGTGAAAGGCAAGCTCAAGAGCTTTTCTGTAGTCTGAAGGGTCGTGTCCCTGCTCGTTAATGTCTTTCACTTTACCTTTGTAGTACTGGAAGGTATCCACCTTATTAAAGGTAGGGCATGGGGATATAACATTCACAAAAGAGAAACCTTTGTGCTGTATAGCCTGCTTTATTATCTCCGTCATATGTTTGAGATTACCTGCATAGGTCTGCGCCACAAAAGTAGCACCGTAAGAAAGCATAGTAGCTATTGGGTTCACGGGTCTATCTATGGAACCGTAGGGTGTAAGAGAGCCGTAAAGCCCTTCCCTTGATGTGGGGGATATCTGGTTTTTGGTAAGACCGTAAACCTGATTGTCCATGCATATCACTGTTATGTCTATGTTTCTGCGCGCAGCGTGGGGGTTGTGTCCTGCACCTATGGAGAAGAGGTCTCCGTCTCCTGTCTCCACTATGACGGTAAGTTCTGGTCTTGCCAGCTTTATGCCTACCGCTACTGGGATAGCTCTTCCGTGTAGAGAGTGTACCGAGTAGTTTTTGACAAAGAGAGGTAGCCTTGAAGAGCACCCTATGCCAGATACAGAAACTATGTTCTCCGGCTTTAACCCTAATTCCGCATACGCTCTTGTAAGAGCGGCAACAACGCCAAAATCTCCACACCCAGAACACCAGGTGGGTTCCACATCGCTTTTGTAATCTGTTGGTCTCAAAGATACTTCCATCATACTAAAACCTCCTTTAAATTAGTCCGTACGCCTTTTCTCCATAAAGGTCTGCAGGGGTTAATCTACCCTCACAAAGCTGTGGGTTTTCCAAAAGGTACTCCAAAAACTCCTCTATTTCTTTAGGTATAAAGGGCTCACCCCTGTAAATGCAGTAGCTTATGGGTCTTATGTGCGTCTCCGCCTTGATTATGGTAGCGAGCTGTCCACTGTAATTGCTCTCTGGTATGGCTATCTTTTCGCACCTTTTGGCAAAGTCCTCCAGTATGTCCACCCTGAGTGGCCACAGCAGTTTGGGATACAGAGCGTTTATCTTTTTACCTTTGTTCCTTAGTCTTTCAACTGCTTCCTTTGTGGCTGACGCGGTAAGACCCCACGATATGACGCCCACATCTGCCTTTTCAAAGGGTGCATCCACTTCATAGAACCTTTCCGTGTCCTCATCCAAAAGTTTCTTAAGCTTTTTAAATCTCTTTTCCATCTGCCATGTTCTTATGTCAGGTCTGTTTCGGGGATCTGAGTTTTCCTGTCTTTCAAGCCCCGTTATGGCATGTATGGCATGCGGATCTCCCGGAATGCCCATAGGTGTTATACCATCTTCAGTGAAAAGCGCATACCTCAAGAACCTTCCTGCCTTTCTAAACTTACCCTCAGAGTCTTCTTCTGATCTGTACACCCACCTGTCTATAACCCTTATGTTCTCCACCTTTGGTGTAGGGAAAGCCTCAGCCCTAAGAGAAAGAGAGGCATCTGTTAGAACTATGACAGGTATCTGGTACTTCTCCGCAAGATTAAAAGCTTCTACGGTTAGATAAAAGCTCTCCTCCACATCTGTAGGTGCAAGCACCGCTCTTGGTATCTCTCCGTGTCCTGAGTAAACCGCATGATAAAGGTCTCCCTGTTCGTGTTTTGTAGGCATACCCGTTGCAGGTCCTACCCTTTGCACATCTACTATCACTATGGGAAGCTCCGTCATACCTGCGTACGACAAAAATTCAGTCATCAGACAAAGTCCTGGTCCAGATGTAGCAGTCATAGCCTTCACCCCTGCAAAGGAAGCACCAAGAGCCATACCGAGGGATGCTATCTCGTCCTCAGCTTGATAGAGCCATCCGCCCACTTTTATGAGATCCTCCACTATGTAATTTCCCACCGTAGTTGCAGGGGTTATAGGATAGGCTGCGTAAAACTTACAACCCGCTACTATAGCACCTTTGGCTATCGCCTGATTTCCCTCCATTATTACTACATCTTTTGGTTCTTTAGCTGGTGGGAAAAGATAGCCATCAGTCTTTTTTAAGTTTTCCCTGACATACCTTATGCCCGTTTCCAGTGCCTTATAATTTAGGTCAATTATCTGCTGTCCTTTTCTTGAAAACTTAGCAAGTATAGAATCCTTTATGGACTGCACTGGTATATCAAACAACCCACAGAGAGCTCCTAAGGCTATCACATTTTTAGTTATGTAAGCTTTCATCACATCCTTAGCAAGGTAAGACAGTGGAACGGGATACATTATTACCCCCTCATGCTCCTCAGGTTGGAAGTCCGATGAGTCATAAACAAGTACCGTTCCAGGTTTTAAGTGCCTTTTGTTGAATTCGTAAGCTTCACCGTTGAAACAGCAAAGAATATCAAATCCATCCCCAGTAGTGTAGAGCTTTTTATCAGATACCCTGATAGTGGATTGTGCGTATCCACCCTTTATTTCTGCAGGAAAGCTCTTAAAGTTGACCACATAATAACCAGCTCTTGCAGCAGATTCTGTTAAAAAATCACCTGCAGATATAACACCTTCACCACCTTCGCCACCTATCTTAATGGTCAAGTCAAATGCCATAAGCTACCTCCTTCAATAAGGAATAATTTAGAAAGTAAACAATATTTTACCAGATTTAAATCATTAAGATAAATATCATACCTTTTACGCTTGACAGTCTTTCAATACATGCTAATTTTTTGATAATCCAAAAGTAAGGAGGTTGATATGGAAGTACTTCCGGGACCGGCTGGTTATATACCTACACCACCTGCATTTGAGGGTGTAGAACTGCCACCTCCGGGTAAAGCATTGCTCTATGGCAAGATAGTAGATGAAGAGATAGCCATGAGAGAAGCAGCTAAGGCTATGCTCACTCGTAGGAATCCTACCATATTCCCTGGTCCTCTCGTCCTGTGGGGATGGAATGCCAGCGCCATGGAAAAGGCAAAAGCGGTGCTTGAACTTGCCATGGAGATACCCAACTGTAGGATCATACCCATGCCAGACTATAGACCCAAGTATCCCAAGATAGACCCAGAAGCGGAGATAAACCCAAACCACCCAAACCTTACCATACTCCACAACAAGATAGAAGCTTGCATATTTGTAGGTGTTCACTGCCATTACGCTAATTTATCTTTGAGAATGATAAGGGCTGGGACCAACTGCTTTACGATCGCTCTGTGTGCAGAGATGGGACACGAAGATGCCATGGTATCCCTCAGAGATGTTCACGCAGAAGAGATAAGGAAGTTCAAAGATGTTCTTATAAAAGTCAGAGAAGAGCTTGGTATAAAGTGGGAGCCTAAGCTTCCACCGGAGAACCCATCTTTGCCACCCGAAAACTACGAAACCCTCTCCGTGCTTGATTACGGAGAGTATTCATACCTACTCATCCCCAGAAGGGGTGAGCATGTAACTGAAAGCGAATAAAAAACTGGAGGTAGTAGCATGCCAGAGCAAAGGGTAGTTGATGCGGATTACCTTTTATTAGAAGCACCTAGAGAGAGAAAATTTATTACAGGTGCGCAGGCTATGGCAGAAGCGGTAAAGCGTGCCAATGTGGATATAGCCATAGCCTATCCCATAACACCTCAATCGGAAGTTATGCACCTTGTGGGTGATATATGGGCACAGGGATATCTTAAAGATTACTACAGAGCGGAGGAAGAGTATGGTGCTATGTCTGCCATCGCCGGTGCGGTAAGAGGAGGGGCAAGAGCCTTTAGCGCTACATCAGGACCCGGACTTTTGAGAGGTTTAGAGGCTATAGCATCTTGGCCAGGACACAGAATACCTGCGGTTCTTGGAGTACTCACCAGAGTGGTAAATGCACCCCTTTCCATACAACCAGACAATGTGGAGATAGCCTATCTTCTAAACTGTGGAATGGTAGTCCTTCATGCAGAAAACCAGCAAGATGTGTTCGACTTTACCCTTGCGAGCTTTGTCATATCCGAGAAGGTTGATGTGTACATACCTATAGCGGTCTGTACGGAGGGCTTCTTCGTAACTCACGCAAAGGGTTATGTGAACATGACTCCTGAGGACATGAAGCTCCCACCCAGAGACCCTTATAAAGCACCTGTTCCTCCCACAGACTGTGAGATACCACCTGCAAGGATCCAAAGAGACGCTCCCGTTCAAAAGTCCAACTTCATGAGCTATCTTATACACGCTGTATGGCAACAGGAAGTTTGGTCCTCCAACATAAGAGCTATGAAGTACATATACAAGTATCTTGGTGGTCCCATAGAGGTGGTAAATCCAGACGCGGAAGTTTTTGTAGTAGCCTCTGGCTGTGCTGCAGCACAGGGAAGAGAAGCGGTACGCTATGCGCAGTTAGAAGGTCTAAATGTAGGTCTCGTGAAGATAAAATCCATAAGACCCTTCCCAGAGAAGGAAATAAGGCAGGTTCTTTCCAAGGCAAGGGCGGTCATAGTACCCGAGCACAACATAGTGGGATGGCTCGCTAAGGAAGTCAAAGCGTGCATCCCCGATAACGACAAAGTTATCGGTGGTCCAAGAGTCTACGGTGGTATGACACTGCCTGTAGAACTCATCATGGAAAAGATTTACAGTGCTCTTGGCATAAAGAAAGAAAAGAAGGTTGTAGTATAAAAAACTAAAAGGAGGTAAAGACATGGGTTTGGAATATGTAAGGATCTCACCAGGTTTTGAAAGATACATGCCCAAGGACTATGTGGATTTGGTTCAATATGGACAGTTTGGCAAGCAGGTTGATGTCCAGCAGTTGGGACAGTTCAAAGAACTCGTGGAAGAGCACCCCATGTGTGCAGGGTGCTTTATGGCATACTTCATAAGGGTGTTTTACGCAGCTCTTCCTAATCCAGAAGACACAATAGTTATAGGCACCGCAGGATGCGCAAGGTTAGCTCTGTCTCAGGCAGCTGTTCCCTTCATATACGGCAACTACGGTGATACTAACGCAGTGGCTTCTGGTCTAAAGAGAGCACTAACCATAAGGTTCCCTGATAAGGTAAAGGATGTTGTTGTCATGGCGGGAGACGGTGGCCTTATAGACATAGGCTTTGGTATGACCATGCACTCTTGGTTCAGAAGGGAAAAGTTCACCACCATAATGGTGGACAACGAAGTTTACGGAAACACGGGAGGTCAAGAGAGCGGAATGTCCCCAAAGGGTGTCCAGCTTAAAATGGCACCAAAAGGAAAGCAGTTTGACAAGATAAACGCAGTGGAGCTTGCAAAGGTTGCAGGATGCGTCTATGTGGCAAAGCTCTCACCCACTAATCCCAAGAGGATAGCCAAGACTATAAGAAGGGCTATCCTTGCCGCAAGACACTTTGGACCCACCTTTATACACGCTTACACTTCTTGCAACATAGAGTACTCCATACCTACCGAAAAGGTCCTTGAGGATGCCAGAAAGAGAGAAAAGCAGGACTTTGGATTCTACGAGTGGATGACGGACGAGGTAAAAGAGTACTTTGAGGAAATAGAGAAGAAGACTGAGGAGGTAAAGGCATGAAGCGCTATAACATTAGAATAGCTGGTGTAGGTGGGCAGGGGGTGGTCACCTCCGCCCACATTTTGGGAAACGCTATGTCCGCAGCAGGAAAGTATGCTACACTTGTGCCTTTCTTTGGTTCAGAAAAGAGAATGGCTCCAGTAGAAGCTTATGTGAGGGTCTCTGACCAGCCCATATACGAGGTAGGTGAGGTGGTCTATCCCAATGTGATAATGATCTACCACCCTCAGGTTATCACTCACGGAAAGTCCTACACCATGCCCTTCTACTCGGGACTAAAAGAGAAAGGTATGGTGATCATAAACACCGATGTGGACATTATTCCAGAGGAGGACTGGCAGATCCTCAAAGAGCTTGAGACCAGAGTCTATATGTTCCCCGCCACCAAGCTAGCTTTAGAAGTTGCAGGAACGGAACTTGCTACCAATATGGCAATGATAGGGCTCTTCTTCGGCATCACAAGGCTCGTGGATTTTGAACACATAGAGCAGGCGGTAAGAGAGAGGTTCTTGGGCAATACCTTTGTAGCATCGGGTGGTACCACAGCACTTGACAGCGCCATCGAAAAGAAGTTTAAAAAGAAAATGGAGCTTCTTGAAAAGAACATGCAGGTCATCAGGGAAGCTTTCAAAATAGCAGAAGAGCGGGGCTGGGTAGAAGAAGAAGCATACACCACTTAACGGAGGTTTGTTGAGGTATGTACTACGTTGCAGATGTAAACGAAACGGATTGTGCAAAATACAACTGTAAGCAGTGTGTACTTTTCTGTCCAGAACCTAACACTCTTATGTATCATGATTCCAAGCATGTAGCTTGGGTAAATTATTCAAGGTGCAAGGGCTGTGCCATATGCGTATATGTGTGCTCAGACCTTCTCAAGCGCAACTGCATACAGATGGTTATGATGACCGCAGGGGACTGACAGATGAACGAAGAAAAGTTTAAGCAGTTGGCAGAGGAGATAAAGAAGAACATGGTAAATCCAGACTTAGACCTTGAGCTGTGTTTTCCAAATGAAGAGGACTCTGCGTGTGAAACCAAAAAGTATCCGTATCTGAGGGTTAGGTATGTGGTGGAAGGACATGATGTTTATGAAAAGGAGATAGACATAGACCCAGAGTATTGGGATAAGGATGTAAAAGATTTAGCAAACTTTGTAGCTTTTCAAATACAGCAGTTTATGGAGGAGATAGACTCAGTAGAGTACGGAGGAGAGTAGCCTTGATTCCCGCCTTCATCATAACTGGCTATCTTGGAAGTGGAAAAACTACTCTTCTCCTAAATACCGCTAAGGAACATTTTTCTGGGAAAAGAGTGGCAGTAATAGTCAACGAGCTTGGAGAGGTAGGTGTTGACGGAAGGATACTGAAGAACGCATATTCTGAAGTTTTAGAACTTCCAGAGGGCTGTATATGTTGTACTATGCACACAGAGTTTGAAAAGGCTCTTACGGAGCTAAAGGAAAAGTACAATCCTGAACTGCTCCTGGTGGAAACTTCTGGCTCTGCTGAACCCTTCCCCGTTATGATAAGCCTTCAGAACTTAGGATGCGTAATAGAAGCGGTCATTTGTCTTATAGACACCAAAAACTTTCACCTTTATAGCCAGGATGATACCGCCAGACACCAGATAGGTAGTTCTAATGTGCTCGTTTTGAACAAAACAGACCTTGTAGATGAAGACACACTCAAACAAGTAGAGGATATTGTTGTGAGCTTATGGGAAAAGTATCTACTTAGAAACCTTTTTACCAATGAACCCGTGTTTAAGAGCTTTAAACTTTATAAAACATCTTTTGGCAAGCTTCCTGACGAAGTTTTCAGCGGTGTCTTCGCTTTACAAGAAAAACTTTACCATCTTAACGATAAAGATCATAATCATAACCACGTTCAACAGGTGGTTTACTTTGACAAACCTCTTGATTATGAAGAGTTTCTTAATATGGTTAATAACCTACCAACAAATATCATCAGGTTAAAGGGTATATTGAAGTTAAAAGACCTTCCAGAGGCATTAGTGGTTAATTATTCCTTTGGCAATTTGGATACGAGTTATACACTGCCCCATTACGAAGGAAGGTCCTTCCTTGTCCTGATACGCTCTTTTAACTAAAAATCTTATGTGGAGGAGCCGGCATGTTTCTTGAGGCAATTATTGTGACTATTCCTTTGATATCTATGATAACTTCTCTGTTTGTGGAAAAAAAAGTCTACGCGAAAATAAGCACTCTTTTTACAGGTATTGCCTTTCTGCTTAGTCTATATGTGCTCATATTTACTAACAAGGAAGGTTCTTTGTTTTTTCTTAGATTTGACGGGCTTGGAGCTCTTCTCACTTCCTACATACTCTTTGTGAGCCTTGTGATCCATAAGTATTCAGAAAACTACATGAAAGACGAGCAGGGGTTCAAAAGATACTTCTTCCTCCTTGACCTAATGACTTGGAATTTATTACTGCTTGTGCTTTCAAACCACCTGATTATTCTGTTTGCCTCATGGCACTTAATGGGTGTAATTCTTTACTTTTTATTGACTTTTAACAACAGAAGAGAGCATGCGGTGCAGGCAGGAAGGACCGCACTATTTACCCACAGGATTGCAGATGTTCCTCTTTTAGTAGCCATAGTTTTGCTTTATAAACAGTATGGCACCTTTGAAATAAGCAAGCTGGCTCAGATGATCACTACAGGACCTTTAGATACGGTATGGATAGCAACTCTTTTGGTAATGCTAAGTGGCATAATAAAGTCTGCACAAATACCTTTTCACATTTGGCTCGTTTACAGTATGGAAGGTCCTACCCCTGTATCCGCTCTTATGCACGCTGGTATAGTGAATGCAGGTGCTTTTATAGTAAATAGGTTTGCCTTTATGTTTCCTCACGACCTTTACGGGCTTAGCTTTTCCTTTTTGATAGGCATAATAACCGCGATAGTAGGCTCTACCCTCATGCTCATGCAAAACGATGTAAAGAAGGCGTTGGGATATTCCACAGTAGGGCAGATGGGTTATATGATGATGGAGATAGGTGTTGGCGCTTTTGCTCTTGCACTTTACCACATGATGGCTCACGGTATATTCAAAGCTACTCTTTTTCTTTCCTCAGGAGGTGTTATACACGAAGCAAGAAGGGACACTAACATACCAAGAGACGAAGTTTATGACGCGTTGGTTAAGAAAGAGGTTTCTAAAAAAGAAGTACCTACTGTGTTCTACGGTGCTATTACCTTGCTTATACCCCTTGTATTAGTTTTGGTTGCACATTTCGCCTTTGAACAAGATGTCTTTAGGTACAAGGCTCCTCTTATCCTTCTCTTCTTTGGTTGGGTCACATCCGCCCAGATACTTCTAAACCTTTTCAAAATAGGCAAGGAAAAACCTCTGCTTACCGCTTTCTTGGGAGTTGTCTCTCTTTTCGTTCTTTTGAGCGTATATGTGCTTATGTCTCACCTTCTTCAGACCTTTGTCTTTCCTTACGAAGGCCTTCAGGAAAAGATCTACGAGAGAGCCTTTTCTAACGTTCCTCTTTTCTTCCTTAGTATAGTCCTAAGTCTCATCCTTGCTTTAGCAGGATGGACACTCATATACTTTGCCAATAAGGAAAAGCCTCTGAAAATTCACCTGAGTCTTTATGCTCACCTTTCCAGAGAGCTTTACTTTCCGGATATTTATAAACTCATAGGAAGATTTTTCTTAAGGTTGGTGCGCATCTTATCCATAGCTTCTTTTTCTGCCATGCCCGTTTATGGATTTTTCCACATAGGAGAGCCTTCCGGTAGTTTTCCCGTGCAGGCACTTTTGCTGGCCTTTTTTATCCCTCTGTTTCCTATAAGCTTAATAACCTCTTACCTTATAAGGAGGTTCTGGATATACTCCTATCCCCTGATAGCCCTATTAGGTTTTATGGCACTTGTGTTCATACACATACCAACTTATGAACCCCTTTATTACCTTGCAGGTTTTACGCTACTTTTCCATTCAGTAAGAGCCATACTAAGCGAAGGTTTCAAGGATAGCATCTCAGAACTGTATCCAGCACTCCTTAGCATGGTTTGGATATCTGAAGAGAATCACTTTGTTTTACTCCTTTTACCTTCTCTTCTTTTCTATCTTCTTGGTGTTTACGCCAGAAGGCTACTGCAAACGGACAGTTTTTATTACGCCGGTGGATTAATGGAGAAAATGCCTATTTATTCCCTTTTACTTGTGATTGCTTCTTTGCAAGCGTCCCTGACACCTCTTATGCCCAGTTTCTACTCCTTTTTTGAAACCCTTTTAAAATCAAATGTGTTCCAGATGATCCTTTTAGTGATGGGTTGGTTTGTGCTGGGTGTGGCGATTGCACTTTCCGCATGGAGATTATTACACGGAAGACCACGAGATGACATACATTATATAGACCTTCTGCGGAGGTGATCTTATGGAGAAGGGAAGAAAGCTATACATAAGGTCTCTTGTAAATATAGCTGCTGAACCCATAGCCTACTTTTGGCCCATGAGAACTTTCATAACCCGTAATCCCTTAAGGGAGTTTGAGGACAAACCCTTCAAGGAAGCGTTAAAAGACGGTGAGCTTTTATTTGGGGGTAGAGGCTATCTCAAAAGAGAAGACTACAGATACCTTTACTCTAAAGGCTACATGAAGGAGCAATTCCTAAAAGAAGGTATAAGAAGGTTCCTTTCTTCCGTAGAAAATGCCTCTGGACTTCCTTACGAAGAACTGCTTTTTACTCTTTTTATCGATGAGATAAGAGAGCCTACTTTAAATACTCTTTATAAGGGAAAGATCAACAAAGACACTATGAGTGTGCTTTTGGAACACTTTACGGAAGACCCAGCTCAGGTGTGCAGAGACATCTTGCTATCCATAGGTTTAAAGCACACCCTTCAGGATATTATAAACCTCCTGACAGGTAAAGACCTTTCCCAGACAATAGATGAGCTTACCATAAAGACAGCCTTTGATTTTTTAGATGAAGGACAGTCTACCATAGACATGCCTGGCAGGAGTGCAGGTTTTTACAAAGCTTGGAGGGAGTTAGCCAGAAGAAACTTAAGATTCTTTTTATGGGCAGGGAAAAGCCTAAAAGATATGGTGGAAAATTTTGAGGAGCCTGAGCATGCCATAGAGTATGTGCTTATGTCTTTTGAGCTACCCGAGGCCCTTTGGGAGGGATACATAAGTCTTGAACTTGCACGCCTAAAGGGTATAGCAGGCTTTATAAAGTGGCGTTCCCACAACAAGTTCTATTACTGGCAGAAGGTTCACCCTGTTGATATGGTAGACTATACAGCTATAAGGCTTTTGATAGCAAAGGCAGTAATAGACGCTAACAAAAAGGACCTTCCTTTTGAACCCAACTACAAGGCATTGGAGGAGTTTTTGAGCAAAGAATATGCCAAAGCTTATCTCAGATACGAACTTGGCACAAAAAGATGCCCACCACAGCTTTTGGACCTTATGAAGGATTACCTCAAGAAGCCTCATGAAAAGGTAGAGGAATACACAAAATCAAAGGCAGAAATCTTAGCATTGAGCTACTATCTGTTTTTAGCAAACTGGACGAAAAAAGTGGGTATAGACATAAATAGCCTTAGTGCAAACCATGTTCTGGAGCTTATAAAAGTTTACGAAAAGTTCAAGGAGGAAGAAGGATACATATACCTTAGAGCTCTTGAGGATACACACATAGATAAGCTTGTAAAGTCTATAAGATTACCTCAGGAAGAAATACAAGAAAAGCCTCTTGCTCAAGCGTTGTTTTGTATAGATGTACGCTCCGAGCGTTTCAGGAGACATCTTGAAAGCTTGGGAAGGTATCAAACTTACGGTATAGCTGGTTTCTTTGGTGTCCCTGTTGCCATGGTAAACCTGCAGAAGGGACACGAAGAGTTTCTCTGCCCAGTAATAGTAACTCCCAGGAATGTGGTTTTTGAAGTACCTTATAACAAAAGGGGAGTAGAAAAAGAAAAAGCGGTAAGCTACATTCTTCACGGTGTAAAGGATCACATACTGGCACCTTTTGTGGCGGTAGAGATGTTAGGGTTTGCCTTTGGCTTTGACTTTTTGGGAAAGACCCTCCTACCAGAGAAGTATCTTAGATTTAAAGACTTAGCTTTCAAAGATTACACAAAAACATCTCTAATAGTAAACAAGCTCTCTGACGAAGAAATACAGCAGATAATACAATCCTACTATTTTACGCTTATAAGAGCTGTATTAAGAGAACATTTTGGAATACAAGCTATCAACGACAAAGTTATAAGTCAGGTGTATGAAGCCTGTTTAGACGGTAGGAACTCTCTCCCCGAAAACCTGAAAAAAGCAGTTGAAGTCCTAAGAAACGAATATAAGATAGAGCGCGGTTATGTAGAAATTTTCAAGGAAAGACTTAAAAGCGTAGGCTTTACAAAGGAAGAACAAGCCTTCCTTATATCCACAGCTCTCAAAAGCATAGGGTTAACCAGAGAATTTGCTCCCATAGTGCTGGTGCTTGGACATGAAAGCAGGTCTGAAAACAACCCCTATGAGTCCGCTTTGGACTGCGGAGCCTGTGGTGGTGCTTCTGGTATTTATAACGCAAGGATATTCTGCATTATGGCTAACGATCATGTGGTAAGGCAGATAATGGCTCAAAAGTACGGATTGGAGATACCGCCAGATACCGTATTCATACCCGGTGTCCACAACACTACTACAGATGAAGTATTCCTTTACGACCTTGAATTTTTACCTGCAAGATACATTCCACTAATGGACAAAATAAACCAAGACCTTCAAATAGCTAAGGATCTCACCCTTCAGGAAAGAGCTAAGCCTTTAGATGCAAGGGACCCCAAAGATGTTTACAGGAAAGCCTACGATTGGTCAGAGGTTAGACCCGAATGGGGTCTTTCTGGCAACTACGCTTTCATTATAGGCAGGAGAAGTATTACAAGCTTTGCTAAGTTAGATGGTAGAGTATTTTTGCATTCTTACGACTACCGCGTTGATAAAAAAGGTTTTCTGTTGGAAAACATACTCGCAGGTCCTGCGGTGGTGGGTCAGTGGATAAACTCCGAATACTACTTCTCAACAGTGGACAACGAAGTTTACGGTAGTGGAAGCAAGGTCTACCACAATGTAGTAGGAAGGATAGGTGTAATGACGGGTAATTACAGCGACTTGAGGATAGGCTTGCCCGCCCAAACGGTGCTAAAGGAGGGTAAGCCCTTCCACATACCCATAAGATACACCCTTATCATAGAAGCTCCCTTTGAGTTGGCAAGGACTGCTATCAACAAAATAAGAAAGATAAGAGACCTTATGCAAAACGGATGGATAAATCTGCTTATCTTTGATCCAGAAACCGGAGTCTTTTATAGGTACTTGGAAGGCATTTGGGTTGAATATCTCAAAAAAGAGGAGGTAAAAGCATGAAAAGCGTAAAACTTTACGAGATGAAGAAGGTAGAAATAGTTGTTAGAGGAGAGGACTTAGACTTTGTACTGGATCTGCTTGATAGAGCTGGTGCTACTGGCTACACCATAATACATAACCTGTCTGGAAAAGGAAGTCACGGTTTCCACGAAGGTCATCTTTTATTTAACGAAGAGGATACACTTGTTATGGTCATATCGGTGATGCCAGAAAACCTCGTTGAAGCGGTGCTTGAGGGTATAACTCCCTTTCTAAATAAACATTCGGGTGTTGTGTTCGTAAGTAGTGTTATGGTCAGCAGGGTAGGAAAGTTCGGTGATGTACCAACAAGTGCGGGTGGAGGGAGTTGAACCCTCACGGCCTTGTGGCCACGGGATCCTGAGTCCCGCGCGTCTGCCAATTCCGCCACACCCGCACAGATAAACTAATTAAATTATAATACTCATATGGAAAGAGTCAGGTGTCTGGTAGTAGACCTTGAAGGCACTACTGTAGAGATAACTCAAAAACTTAACGAGGTGATCTCCGGCATAGAGCAGGAAGGTGGAAGTCTGATAGACATTAAGGTCACGCATGCAAGAGAACACGGGATAGACGGCTTTGTAGTGCTTTACACGCTGACTTACAAAATATCTAAAGAAGTGCCCGAAGAATGATCCTTGAAGTAAGAGCCAAAGCTAAGGCAAAAAAGGAGTATGTAAAAACTATCACTCAAAATGTCTACGAAGTTGCTGTCAAAGAACCTCCTCATAGAGGGAAGGCTAACGAGAGAATAGTAGAGCTTCTTTCTGCACACTTGGGAGTTTCAAAAAACAGGATAAAACTTATAAAAGGGGCAAGTTCCAAGATTAAACTTTTTCAAATAGATCTATAACATCTTTTGGCTCTGAGAGGAAAAAGTCTGGCATCACCGAGTCTAATCTAACATAACCCCATTTTGCTAAAGCGGTCCATATACCTGCATCTTTACCTGCACAGATGTCCGCAGATGTATCTCCTACTATTACTGATTCCTGCGGACGTACTCTTAACCGCTCCATAACCTGTTTTATGGGTAGAGGTGATGGTTTTTTTTCTGGAAAGGTATCACCACCTACCACCACATCAAAGTAGGACAGAAGTTCAAGCCTTCTTAGTATTTCACGAGAAAGGTCCTCCATCTTGTTAGTTACTACTGCAAGAAAACTTCCCCTTGACCTTAGGTAAGCTAAAACTTCCTGAATTCCTTCATAAGTCTTTGTATGTACTACAGGATTTTCCCTGTAAAACCTCCTGAAAAGCTCCAGTGCTGTATTTAGCTCTTCATCTGGGAAAAGTTTTTCCAAGAGCCTTCTTGCACCTCCACCTATCCAAGCTTTTACTCTCTCTGGGTCTATGGGGTTCCTGCCCATCTCCTGCAGAACCATATTTACACACATACCTATGTCCATATAAGAGTCTATGAGTGTTCCGTCAAGGTCAAATATGAAAAGTTTTAAGCGCATTTTTTGTCTTTTAGATAATCCTGTAGGCTTTTCCTTTTGTATTGGTTATCCTTTATGTAGTCCGCTACGCATGCAAAGGTCTTGGGTTCTATGTAGCCAGGGATACTCAAGATGATCCGCCCATCTTTATCGTAGAAGATAAGGTAGGGAAAAGAATTTACACCAAGCATCTTAACCAGCTCATCCTCTTGATTTATGCCCTCTTCCTTTCCAAACTTGTACCTGACCTTAGCGTTGCTCTCATAAAGGAGCTTATGAATGTCTATACCTATTAGAGCTTTCTTAAGACTTTCGTTCTCTCTCATATCTTTATCTAACTGTTTGCAGTATATACAACTTTCGCTCTCTACTATAAGAAGATTGTAAGAGCTCTTAGGGGTTATGTCCTTTATCTGCGGGGAGCTAACGCTTTCTTTATTCCTACTACAGGACGCTACAAAAAGGGTCAGCACCAACAAGAGGATCAGTTTTCTCATGATTTAATATTTTAGGCGTAGGTTTGCTACAAAACAAGAGGAGATGTGGTATATTCTCTTTCTGTTATGGAGAGCCTTCTTCTGAAAAGTATAAAAGGAGAAAAAATAGAGAGATTCCCCGTATGGCTCATGCGCCAAGCAGGTAGGTACATGAAAGAATACAGAGAGCTCAGGCAGAAAAGAGAAGACTTTTTGAGCTTTTGTAAAGATGTGGATCTTGCCATAAAAGTAAGCTTGCTACCCCTTGAGCTCCTTGAGGTGGATGCGGTGATCATATTTTCGGACATATTGGTGCCTGTGGAGCTTATGGGTGTTCGCGTGGAGTTCAAGGATGGTGAGGGACCATCTGTTGTTTGGGACGGTGTGGTAGAAAGTCTAAAAAAGTTGAGTTTTAATTCTGCGGATTTTGTCAATGAGATAATAATGGGTGTAAAAAAGGCTCAGAAGGAGGTGCCTGTTATTGGCTTTTGCGGAGCACCCTTTACCTTGCTTTCCTATATGGTAGAAGGGGGGGGCTCAAAGGACCTGAGAAAAACCAAGCTCTATATGTGGAAAGAAGAGGGCTATAACTCTCTTATGACTCTTCTTGTAGAGAACCTTGTGGAGTATTTACGAGGTCAAGTACTTGCAGGTGCTGACGTGGTGCAGGTTTTTGATACCTGGGCTATGCACCTCTCTTACGAAGATTATAAGGATTACGCAGAGACCTATCTCAAACCCTTTTTTGAGAGGATAAAAAGGGAACTGAATGTTCCTCTCATATACTTTTACAGAGGATCAAGTTCCTTTTTAGAAGTTCTCAAAGACTTTGCAGTAGATGTCATATCCGTTGACTGGACTGTGGATATGATAGGCAGTATGAGAAGTATAAATAAGGCATTTCAGGGAAACTTAGACCCACACCTACTTTATGCTGACGAAGGGCTCATAAGCCAAAAGGTGCTGGAATTTTTAAGATGCATACCAAGAAAAACAAAGTATATATTCAATCTTGGGCACGGTATAGCGCCAGATATGGACTTTCATAAAGTAAAGTTTCTTGTAAATTTAGTCAAAAGCTACAGGGTTTAGCTCTCTTGTGAGGTTTCAAGTCAGAGTGTTTAATAATTCCCCCCACTCTGAAAAGGAGCTAACCTTACTTGCTACCCTCTTCCAATCCCCTGAGATTAAAACTCTTGTAAGAAAACCTCACACAATAAGAAATCAAGTTCTGTAGATGCTCTGGGATTTTTCAAACAGCCTCGGTTTCAAGTTGACAAAAAGATTTTGAGACTGTATATTAATTCCATAAACTGTTCAGGAGGCAAGAAATGAACTTGGAAGATGCGAAAGTGGGTACTAAGGTGATGATACGCGATCTTACAGGAAAGGATGAAGTGGTTAGAAGGGTAGAAGCTATGGGACTAAGACGGGGCAAAAGTATTGAAGTGCTTCAGAAACTTGGCAGGACTATATTAGTAAAGCTGAACAATTCAAGAATCGTAATAAGCAAAGACATTGCAAGGAACATATCTGTAGAATGAAGCCTCTAAAGAAGATCATCAGGGTTGCTCTTGCTGGCAATCCCAATGTAGGTAAAACAAGTTTACTCAATCATCTAGTTGGTACAACCCTTAAAGTAGGGAACTGGCCAGGTGTCACTGTTGAAAAGAAGGAAGGTAGCACACTTTACGGGGAATATACCGTTAACTTCATTGACCTTCCAGGTATATACACTTTAGAACCTGTTTCTGAGGATGAGTTTATAGCTTATAGATTTCTTACGGAAGAGACACCAGATGTTATTCTGAATGTGGTAGAAACTCCCAACATGGAGAGAGACCTTCTCCTTACCGTTGAGCTTCTTGAACTTGGTATTCCCATGGTTTTAGCCCTTAATATGGTGGACGAGGCACAAAAGTTAGGTATAGACGTAGACACAAAAAGACTTGAGGAACTTTTGGGTATTAAGGTAGTAAAAACCAACGGAAGGACAGGTGCTGGAGTTAAAGACTTGCTTATTGCAGTGGTGGAAACTTACGAAAAGGGTATCAAACCTAAGGAGGTAAAGTATTCGGAAGACTTAGAGAGACTCTTAGCATCTATCAGAGAATTAGCAGATGAATCCAAGCATGATCTTATAAAGAAACTTCTTACCCATAGAGAGTATTTTCAGCAGATAGAGAAACTCTACGGAAGACCAGCTTATTATGTGATAAGAGAAAACAGGTTTGCTTTTGCACACGGCCTTTACAACGAAGTGATAAAAAGAAAACCCATTACATCCATGGATATTACCACCCTTTTGGACAAATTCTTGCTCCATCCTTACATAGGTACTGTTGCATTTTTTCTCATCATGTTTACTCTTTTCAAAATTTCCTTTGATTTTTCTAAGCCTTTTATGGACTGGCTTGATGGTTTCTTAAACGAGTTTGTATCACCTATTATCAAAATGGTTCTTAAAGATCTAGGGGCACCCACTTTGGTAATAAGGTTCTTTTCGGAAGCTTTTGTAGGTGGTGTGGGTTTTGTTCTCACTTTTACACCTCTTATAGCTGTCATATACCTTCTACTGTCCTTTCTTGAGTTTACCGGATACCTTCCAAGAATAGCTTTTCTCATGGACAGATTTATGCACAAGCTGGGACTTCACGGAAAAAGCCTTGTACCTCTTCTTCTTGGTTTTGGATGCAATGTTCCTGCCATTGTGGCCACAAGGACTATGGAAAGTAAAAGGGACAAACTTTTAGTAATAGCTATGATCCCCTTCATGAGCTGTCCTGCAAGGCTCGTAGTTTTTTCCTTCTTTGCTATAACTTTTTTTAAAAACCCCGTTTTGGTTATCTTTTCTCTATATATGTTCGGTATTGTAATGGCTTTGATCACCGCTATGATCCTAAGGAAGACAGCTTTGAGAGGTACAATTGACCACTTTGTTATGGAACTACCACCTTACCGTTTACCTACACTGAGACTACTCTTTCGTATGGTTTGGGTGTATCTCAAGGACTTCCTTTATAGAGCAGGAACCTTAATATTTGCAGTATCTATACTCATCTGGCTAAGCATGAACCTACCTCCTGGTGTAGAAAAACCTGAAGATAGCATAGCGGGAAAGATAGGAAAAGCTATAACTCCCATCTTTGAACCTATAGGTATAAATGACTGGAGAATTTCCACATCACTTATTCCTGCCTTTCTTGCAAGAGAGATAGTTCTGAGTTCTATGGCGACCATATACTCTGTAGAAGAACAAGGTAAAAAGGAAGATTTTTCAGTATATGAGTCTGCAAAAAAACAGTTTTTTGGCTTATTATCCGCAACAAAGGAGGCTTTTTCTTCACTTATTAATCCCTTTCCTAAAACCTTTGAGATTTCAGAAGAACACAGTGTCTTGAGAAACACTATTTCAAGGAGTATGGACGAGCGGAGCGCTTTATCGTTTATGATATTCATTCTCATTTATACATCGTGTTTGGGAACAGTTGCGGTCATGTGGAGAGAAGCGGGTAAAAAGTTTGCACTTAGCTTTTTGGCTTACAGCTTTGTAATGGCTTGGTTAAGCGCCTTTCTCGTTTACAGAATAGGAATGCTATCATGAGCTGGCTTGCCACTTTTATTTTTCTTCTTTTGGCTATTTTGTTCTTCTTTTTGTGGAAAAGAAGGAAGAAAAGCTGTTGCTAACGCCTTACAACCACACTTTGGACAGGTCCTCTATTGCCTCAAACCTTTCTTTACTTCCCTATGAACCATTTTTGCTTTATACATACTTTTGTCTGCCTCTTGTAATAGATCGTTTAATGTATGTCCGTGTTCCGGATAACATGCATACCCTATACTAAGGGTTATCTTGGTAGTCCCTATGCTGTAGTTTACATTATTGTATAACTTGTATGTTATTTCCAATATATCGTTGCACGAAGTTTCAGGAAGTATAATAGCAAACTCATCTCCTCCCCATCTTGACACTATATCGCACTCTCTCAAATTATCTTTTATCTTTGAAGCTATTGTTTTCAGGGCATGATCTCCTATGTGATGTCCGTATGCGTCGTTTATCGCTTTAAAGTCATTTAAATCTATGAAAAGAATGGCAAACTTTTTCCCAAATCTATATGCCTTCTTTATCTCTTCCCTAACATACTCTTCAAAGAAAAGCCTTGAATAAACTCCTGTAAGGGGATCTTTTAAGGTGAGTTTCCCTTTAGATAACTTCCTTATTTTATATCCTTGCAGTAGTAAAGCCATAGAAAGCACTGTGTACATAAACATGTTTAAATAAACACTTTCATGTATGAAAAAATAAACACTTGTAATGCAGAAACCTACAAGGAGAATTATTAAGGATCTCATAAAGAAAGCAAAGGTGATTAGCGAAAAGCCTAAAAGTATGTAAAAAACGTATTCCATTCCCCGTAAAACCCCCTCCCTACTCGTATTTTGCTAAACTGCCTCATTTTTCTCATAAAGTTTCTTGTCTTCGTACATACGAGCACTGGCGATCTTTATAAGCTCATCCACACTTGCACCATCCTTGGGATATACAGCATATCCAACGTTGGCTTTTACTTGAGTACCATTAACTTCAAATGTCAACGCACTTTTTAGTCTTTCTATGACTGTAAATATCTTGTCTTCTTTTATGTCTTTTAGAACCACGATGAACTCATCACCACCGTATCTTATAATAAAATCGTCAGACCTTAAATGCTTTCTAAGTCTATACCCTACTTCTGCTAAAACTTCATCTCCTTTAGCATGACCGTAGATGTCATTGATATCTTTGAAATTGTACATATCAATAAAAAGTATGCAGTAATTTATGCCAAGCTTTTCGTAATTTTCGAGCTCTTTTTTTAAAACCTCTTCAAAAAACATTCTGTTATTTACCTTTGTAAGTGCATCTAAATATGCCTTGTTCTTTAGCGACCTTATGGTCTTAGTTAAGGATATGCTATAAAAAAAAGCTACTGCAATGAGCAAATAGCTATAAAAGATCAAGAGGAGATTTAGATACTTCTTATTTAAAAAACCGGCGACCGTTTGTAGCAAAAAGGATACACTGAACAGAGCGGAGAGCTTTTTTACAACGCTATTCTTAAAGCCAAGGGCAAAAGATGCAAAAAGTACAGCAAAACCAAGTGCCAGGTATTGATCATATGTCATCTAACTCCTCACCCCTCAAAAGCCTCTGCGCGTAATTTACAACAGCTAAGACCATAAACCACAGGGCGTGGTGATCTGTGTCGTTGAACTCCTCTTTTACATAAAGGCTTCCGTCTGGCATTTTAACCACCTTTACATACTCAAAAGCCTTCTGTGCAAGGGCTTTATTTTTAACCTTTTGCAGTATTTTTTCTTTTATTTCCTCAGGTAAGGGCATCTCCATCTTTCCTCACCTCTAATGCAGTTATAAACAGTGGTCTAACTCCTAAATATAATCTTCCTATTCTCAAAAGGTATCTGTAAGCATAAACTACATACACACCGTCATTTAGTTCTGTGCTTGCGCAACTACCTTCAAAACAGTTCTTTTGTGTTCCTTCTACAAATACAATAGAGTTTTCGTAAGGAGTTTGAACAAAGAGCTTTTTACCCTTTCTCCATACTAATGATGGTTTGGGCAGAAAAGATACAATGGTAATACCTCTCTTTATTGCATTAATAAGTTCCTTGGCAGAAGATATCTTTTCTTTAGACAAAAGGAAGTTTCTCATAAGCATAAAAGAGTACTTATAGTTAGGAAATAAAAATCTCATTCCTACCTCCCTTATGTATATTTTAACATGGTGATCAAGCCCTCCTATGACAGGGTTATCCCATCCTTCTTTTAAGTAAACGCAAGCGTATTTTTCAATATCTATAACTTTCTGCAAAAGGGATAAGGATCTTTCTTTAAAAATGGGAAGGAGCAAAACTACAGGAAGTAGGTGCAAAAAGAGCATAAATTTGTTCTCAAGGAGAGCGTCTTTTAGGTTTATTATTTCCAATATGTACTCTTTATCTCTACTTAGTTTCCACCTATACTTTTCCTTAAAGGGGTGAGCTATAACTTTAAGGTTATCTATCTCAATGAGATCTCCGAGGATCTTTCCCTCTTGATCCGTGATCTTCCTTTCAACACCTGCAATCATCTTGTGCTCATCACAGAAATTTTTTATAGCGTCTGTATCGTGATCTGTGATTATTGCGTAATCTATGTCCTCAGAAGACATACTCATCTTTATGTCTTCGGGCTTACCCAAAGAATCGTAAGAGAACTGTGTGTGTATGTGAAACTCGTAAGAATACACATAAAAGTCAGGAGGTTCAAAGAACTCTTTAGACCTTCTTGCTTTTACCCACTTAATAGGGTATAGATGGAGAAGGGCTAAGTAAGAAATCAGTAGTGCAATAAGAAGCCAGATCATCTGAGATTCATTTTTTTCTCTACTTCCTCAAGGGTTTTTATCGCTATTTGTCTTGCTTTTTTAGACCCTTCTTCAAACAGTTCTTCTAAGTGCTTAATGTCTTGTTTAAGGCTTTCCCTTCTTTCTCTTATTGGTTCAAGAAATCTCTCAAGCCCTTCAAACATGATCTTTTTGCACTCAACGCATCCGAGCTTTCCACTTTTGCAGTCTTTCTCTATTTGCAAAACTTTTTCATCCTGCGTAAAAAGTTTGTGGTACATAAAGACGGGACATATCTCTGGTCTTCCGGGATCACCTTTACGAAGCTTTTGAGGATCGGTAAAAAATCTCATGACCTTTTGCTCCACCTCTTCTTTTGTATCTGCAAAGTATATGGCATTGTTGTAGGATTTGCTCATTTTCCTACCGTCTATACCTACCAGTTTGGGGGTTTGAGTAAGCATAGCCTGAGGTTCAGGGAAGGTATCACCGTAAAGATAGTTGAACCTTCTTGCTATCTCTCTTGTTAGCTCTATATGGGGAAGTTGATCTTCACCCACCGGAACAGCGTTAGCTTTGTATATGAGGATGTCCGCTGCTTGAAGCACGGGATAACCTAAAAAGCCGTAGGTGTCCGTATCGTAAAAGTCCCTCTTGGATACATTAAGCTCTTTGAGTATATGGCTTTCCATGTATCCTTCAAATACAGCTCTTACAAGGGACTGGGATAATTCATCAAGGATCATATCCTCAAGAGCCTCAAAATCTTCAACCTTGTAAGGAAGTCTTGAAGTCAGCTCTTTTATAAGGTCCCTTATGCCACCTTTGAACTGTATCTCTAAATCCTGTATTCTCAGAAGATTATACTTCATGTCTTTGTAGCTAGGATTCCACTCAAGCCAGCTTTTTGGTGTTATCATACTAAAAAGTAAAAAGAGTTCTGCGTGCTCTTTTACTCTGGACTGTATGAAGAGAAGACTCTTTTTTGGATCAAGCCCTAAGGCTATCCAATCAAGCATCACTTCTCTTATGTTCTCTTTTAGCTCAGAGGTTTTTTTGTAAGCAGTGGTTAAAGCATGCCAGTCCGCTATGAAAAACAAAGTCTCGTGGTTTTCCTGAAGATTTATCCAGTTTTTTATTACACCAAAGTAGTGTCCTAAATGCAGTTTGCCCGTTGGCCTCATACCGCTTATGACTCTCATAGCTTCCTCCACTTTGTTCCTGTAGGTGTGTCTTCCAAGGCTATGCCTATGTTTCTAAGCTCATCCCTTATGTAGTCCGCTATCTTAAAAACCTTTTCCTTCCTTGCCATGTCCCTCACCTGTATGAGCAGATCTATAAGTTTTTCGTCCAGCACATGTCCCGCTTCGAGCTCTTTTTTAACCACTTCCTCAACAGACTTTTCTGGGTAGAGATCTTCAAAAAGTCCAAATATACCTCTCATATGCTTTAGCATGGAATTCACCGCAAACTCGTAGGCGGAAAGTTCGTGCTTGTTTATCTTCCTTTCCAAGAGTGCTTTGTTTTTGATCTTTCCTAGCTCTCCTACAAGTCCAAAGATGTGAGACAGTGCGGAAGGAGTGTTAAAGTCATTACTCAGTTCTTTGAAAAACTCTTCTTCTGCTTCCTTTGCCTTATCGTAAAGGTCACTTGTGAAAGCACCATCTTCTGTTGGGAGGCTCTTGAGCATTTCAAGGTCCTCTATGGCACGCTTTATCCTCTCGTAAGACCTTTTAGCTTCTTCCATCTTTTCCCATGAAAAATCAAGAGGGCTTCTGTAATGGGTGAAAAGGACAAGAAGCCTGAGTACATCAGGATGATACTTTTTATATACTTCCTTAAGGGTTATGTAGTTGCCAAGGGATTTGGACATCTTCTGTCCACTCACGGTGACAAGTCCGTTGTGCATCCAGTATCTGGCAAAGGGCTTTCCGGTTAGAGCTTCTGCTTGTGCCATTTCGTTCTCATGGTGCGGAAAGACAAGATCAAGACCACCTCCGTGAATGTCTATAGTGTGTCCCAAATGCTTAAAGATCATGGCAACGCACTCTGTGTGCCACCCGGGTCTTCCCTGTCCCCAGGGACTTTCCCATGCGGGTTCTCCTGCCTTTGCAGACTTCCAGAGGGCAAAGTCCAAAGGATCTCTTTTCTTTTCGGAAGGTTCTATTCTTGCTCCCACTTCCAGCTCTTCTGTGCTTCTTTTGGAAAGCTTACCGTACTGGGGAAAGGTTTTTACAGAAAAGTAAACATCACCTCCAGACTCGTAAGCATAACCCTTATCTATAAGCTCTTTTATAACCTCTATGATCTCCTTTATGTGTTCTGTAACTCTTGGTTCTACATTAGCAGGTTTTACTCTTATACGCTCCATATCCACATAGTAGCTGGCTATGTATCTGTTAGCAATAGTCATAAAGTCTTTACCTTCCTCTTTGGCTCTGTTTATTATCTTGTCATCTACATCAGTGAAGTTTCTAACAAACTTAACTCTGTAACCAAGATGCTCCAAGTACCTTCTGAATACATCAAAAACTATTAGACTTCTACCGTGTCCTACATGGGAGTCGTCGTAAACAGTCACACCGCATGTGTATATGAGAACTTTTGGTGGATCCAACGGGACGAATTCCTCTATCTTTCCGCTCAAGGTGTTGTATATTCTCAGGCTCATAGCTTAAAATTATACATATACTCAATCTTATGGCTATCTGCTACATTTCCTTTGGTAGCAACTTTGGAGATAGGTTAGAAAACATACTTAAAGCCCTGAACTTGCTTGCACAAGTAGGCAAGTTGGAGGCTATATCCACCGTATACGAAAGCTCACCTTGGGGAGTACCAGATCAGCCTAATTTTTTAAACGGTGTTCTCAAATTCAGCACTCACCTTACCCCTATTGCTCTTTTGAAGGTACTAAAGTACATAGAAAGGTGTGTAGGTAGAGTAGAACGATACAGATGGGGCCCCAGAGAGATAGACTTAGACATATTACTGTACGAACAGCAGGTGATTATGCTTAGCTTTTTAAGAATACCCCACAAGCACTTACTTGAAAGGGACTTTGTCCTATTTCCTCTGCTTGAGCTTGATGAGAACCTTCTTTATCCTATTACCAAGGAACCCATTAAGCTTCTTGCAAAAGATGTAAAGAACCAGCTTAAGCCTTACGCCTGCATCACTTCTTACTTTTTACATACTGCTCCCAATTCTCAGGTGTGAAGGGAGATATCTGTCTCAGAAGCCTTATAACTTTTGGGAATTCCTCTATAACATAGTCTACGTCTTCTTCCGTGTTGTCTCTTCCGAAGCTAAACACAAGCGAGCCGTTTGCTACTTCCTTTGGTACTCCTACCGCAAAGAGTACATGGGATTGTTTGAGTGCCAGAGATACGCACGCGGAACCTGAAGCGGTTTCTATTCCCATCAGATCAAGCCTCAAAAGCATAGCTTCTCCTTCTATTAGGTGAATTATCAGTGAAAGATGATGGGGTAGTCTCTGAGTAGGATGTCCTGTGAATTCTATGTAATCAAGGCTTTCCTCAAGAGCCTTTCTGAGCTTATCTCTATAATGGGGAAGCCTTTTCATCCTATCTTCAAGCTCCTTCATGGTAAGCTCGGCTGCAGCACCAAAGCCCACTATTCCAGGAACATTCTCCGTTCCAGCTCTTACTCCTCTTTCCTGCGTGCCACCTTCTATGAGAGGCCTAATTTTGACTCCTTTCTTGGTCCATAAAGCACCTACACCCTTTGGTCCGTACATGAGATGAGCGGTAAAAGATGCTGCATCCACACCCCAATCTTTCACATCAACAGGATAGTGTCCCAATGTAGGACATGCGTCTGTGTGGAATATCACTTTGGGATTTTTCTCCTTTGCTGCCTGCACTAAACTCTTTATGTCCTGTATAGTGCCTATTTCTCTGTTAGAATGTCCTATGCTTACCAGCACAGTGTCAGCCCTTACCGCTTCCCTTACTTGCTCTGGATGTATAAGACCGTATTTGTCGGGTTTTAGGTATGTGACTTCCCACCCTTTTCTCTCTAAGGTTTTTAGTGGATGCAGTATGGAGTGATGTTCTATTTCTGTGGAAACTATGTGTTTTCCTTTCTTTTCGTAAGCTTCCGCTATGCCCTTTATGGCTAAGTTGTTAGCTTCTATACCACCAGAAGTGAAGATGATCTCCTCTGGAGAGTTAGCGTTTATAAGCGTTGCTATTTTTTCTCTTGCAGAATTGATGGCTTTTTTTGCTACTTGACCAAAGCTGTGCAAAGAGGTGGGATTCCCAAAGTGCTCCCTAAAGTAAGGAAGCATCGCTTCAAGTACTTCTTGCGCAACAGGTGTTGTTGCTATGTGATCTAAGTAAACTACTCTTTGACCTACCTTTTTTACAAACATGCTTACCTCCTTAAAATTTTTTCTGATAAAAGCTTAGCGATTCCCAAGAAGGCTTTAGAAACTTCAGACTCAGGATGTGAAATGACCACAGGAACACCCTTATCTGATGTTTCTGCCACCTCTGGGTCCATAGGTATGGAACCCAATATCTGCAAGTCGTAGGCTCTTGCAAATTCCAAGACCCTACCTTTACCGAATACATAGTACTTCTTCCCGCTATCGGGACAGACAAAGTATGCCATGTTCTCTACCACACCCAGTATGGGTACATTCACCTCTTTAAACATGGAGGTTGCTTTTTTTACATCAGCTAAGGCTACATCTTGAGGTGTGGTCACTATCACCGCACCCGTCATGTGCACATTCTGAGCCAATGTGAGCTGTACGTCTCCTGTACCAGGTGGCAGGTCCAAAACAAGAAAATCTAACTCTCCCCAATTTACGTCAAAGAGGAACTGGGTGAGAGCCTTCATAAGCATGGGACCTCTCCATATGACGGGAGTATCCTCTGACGGGAGTAAAAAGCCTATGGAGAGCACCTTAAGACCGTACTTTTCCACAGGTATAAGCTTGTTTCTTTCGTCCACATGAACCCTCTCTCCTTTTACACCCAAAAGGGTTGGAACGCTGGGACCGTATATATCCGCATCTAAAAGTCCTACCTTATAGCCTTGTTTTAAAAGCGCTACCGCTAAGTTAACGGATACGGTAGATTTACCAACGCCACCTTTTCCACTACCTACCGCTATTAGGTGTTTTACACCTTCTACCTGTCTTCTTGTAAATGCAGGCTGTCCAAAAGCGGGGGGTGGTTCAGGCACACCCTCTGCAAACCTTATATTTACAGTTTTTACATCTGGTACATGCTCTAAAGCTTTGTATGTCTTTTGCTTTATCTCATCTTCAAGACCCTTTTTGGGAAGTCTGTAAACGACCTCAAGGGTGGAACCTATGAGTTTAATGTCCTTTATGAGCTCGGAAAGTCTCATATTGTCAACAGTCATATCTCTTAGCGCATCTACTATGTCTTTTACTGCCATCAGATTCCTCCTTTGTCTTGAAATATAATTTATTTTTGTGCGCGTGGATATGAGCATAATCAAATTAGGTATGAGAAAGTCATGAACTATCTGTCCCAGATACTAAGTTATATAAGTGGCAACCCAGACATAACAGAGATATATTTGGCTCCAAAGGCACCTCCTGTTGATAGGAAGAATGGAAAACTCGTAAGGATAACAGATACCTTGCTTACTTCCGAAGATGTAAGAGATACTCTTTTGGCTCTGAGAAGCTATGCGTCGCCTCTTTTGGGTCCTCTTGGAAACGAAGGCACCTTCTCCTTTGGCATACAGAATGTAGGAAGGATAAGGGTCAGTTATATAACCCAGCGAGGCAGTTATGTGGTAAACATAGTAAAGACTCCTTACTCTGTGCCTACTTTAGAAGACCTCTGCGAGGATCCCAAAATACCCCAACTCATAGACGAACTTATAAGGATAAACTCTTCTGGTATAGTGCTACTTTTGGGCGCAAACCCTATAAGGGTAAGCACTTTTGCCTATTCTGTCCTCCAACATGTATCTAAAAATTACCAGAAAATAATACTGGTTCTTGAAAGACCTTTATCTTTCCTCTTGAAACATGGTAAATCTTTAGTTATACAGAGAGAGGTAGGCATAGATACGCCTACTTTTGAGGATGGACTCAGAGACATATCCTATGTAAATCCAGACTTTCTGTATGTAAGCTACAAGGAGGTCCTTCCTGCCGAGGATATATTCCACATAGTAAGAGCGGTAGAGCTAAGCACCTTGGTGATGTTTTACTCCCCTTACATGAATGAGGAGGCGCTGCTGAAGAGTTTTGAGAAACACAGAGAGCTCGTCAGAGCATTAATAAGAGTGGAACCTTCTCAAGAAGGGAAGCTCCAAGTATACATCACAGACAGATTACCTTTGGCTTTGGAAAACCGTTAAAGTTAGAAGCGTATACTGTTGTGTAAGCACCTGTAGACAGTATGTAAAGGTAGTCTCCTACCTCGGGCTCTGGCAAAGCTACCATCTTGGCTATAACATCCATACTATCACAGGACACACCTCCTATAGTCCACTCCTTTAGCTCTCCTTCTCTGTCTAAGTAGATGGGGTATCTTATACCTCCCAGAGCTTCTGCTAAGCCGTTGAAGACTCCAGTATCTATGTATAGCCAATTTTCACCGTTTCTCTTGGCTTTCCCTATCACCTTAGCGACCATTATACCTTGATCACCTACTAATCCTCTACCAGGCTCTATTTGAAGTTCGTAAGGTGGATTGGGGAAAAACTTTTGGAGAAGACCCTTTATGTAATATGCTATATCTTCTATCCTGAGAGCCTCGTAAGTGTACTTGACAGGTATGCCACCTCCCATGTTGAGCATTTGTAGTTTAAAGCCCTTACTTCTTGCCTTTTCCCAAAGTTCTGCAGACTTTCTTATGGCAATAAACCAGTTTCTGTAATTGTTGCACTGAGACCCCACATGGAATGTTATGCCGTATGGAACAAGTCCCCTCTCTCTTGCGTACTCAAGAATATCCAAAGCGGTATCTACATCAACACCAAACTTCTTAGATAATGGCCAATCACTACCTTCGTTGGGAACTACAAGCCTTACATAAACCCTTGCTCTCCTTGCAATCTTTGCTATCTTGTCCACTTCGGTGAAAGAATCTACAGAGAAGCGATTTACTCCTACGGAGTAAGCGTAATCTATAAATTCCTCAGGCTTTACTGGATTACTGGATATAACCCTCTCAGGCTCCACTTTTAGGCTCATCACTTTGCTTAGCTCTTCTGAGGAAGCTACCTCAAACCCTGAACCCCTTTCTGCTAAAGCCTTTATAACATTAATGTCGTCGTTAGCTTTTACTGCGTAGTATATTTTGAAGTTGGGCATGTGTTTGCGCATTTCTTCGTACCTTTCCTTTATACCCTCTGTATCCATTAGAAGCGTAGGAGTTTCCTGAGGTTTTAGGTAGGGTATCATGTAGCTCCTTTTGGAAATAAAGTCCTCAAAGTACCTTTTGGCAAACTCAAACTGAAGCTCTCTCTGATCCAGCACCTCTTTGACCATAATGGAAAATAATATAGCTCTTTAAATTTAAAATTCAGTTTATAATATCTCACGGAGTGATGCCATGATTAAGAAGGTGTTTGAGAGACCGTTAAGTTGGCTTGAAAGAATACTTTTCATTGACTTCATAAAAGGGCTCTCTGTAACTATTAGGCAGGCTTTTAGCAAAACCATAACCACTCACTACCCTTATGAAAAGCTCACACCACCAAAGAGGTTCAGAGGTTTTCTGGGACACAAAGTTGTAGATGGAAATGAACCCCAGCCGGCGTTTGACGAGTGGGTAGAAAGGTTCAAAATAGAAGTAAGACCCGGCAGGAGCAGGTGTGTGGTCTGTATGCTCTGTAAAAGAGCATGTCCTGTACCTCAACTTTTTGAGATAGAAGGAGAAAAACTTCCAAACGGAAAGCGGGTAGTGAGCGTATTTAACATGAACCTTATGCTCTGTACCTTCTGCGGTTTTTGTGTGGATGCTTGTCCCGTAGACTGCCTTTTTAATAGCGATATCCATGAGACAGCCTCTTACACGAGAAAGGATGCCATACTAAATCTTGAGATCTTAGAGCAGATAGGCAGAGATTGGCAGTCAAGAAGGGAAAAGGAACCGGACAGAATATGGATAGATGACCAGCAAAGACAAAAACTTTGGTACGAAAACGACCTTAAACTGCCGGAGGTAAAGGAGTGATACAGTGGTTAGCCTTTTTGCTTTTTTCTCTTTTGGCAGTCCTTTCTGCATTAGGTGTGGTTGTACTTCCTAATCCTGTGTATGTAATACTATCACTTCTCTCTTCGCTTATAGCCATAGCAGGTATTTTTTTTGTAGCGGGAGCAGAACTTGTAGGTGCCATACAGCTACTTATATACGCTGTAGCGGTCACAGTTTTTTATGTATTCGTCCTGACTGCAGTACCGTGGGAGAAGGCACTTAAAAAAGACTCCCATTATAGGGTTGAAGGTGTCCTATCCTTTCCTTTGCTTCTGCTTATGTATCTTGAAATACTGGTAGTTTTCTCTTTGGGTATAAGTGCTTCACCTAAGGGACAAATATGGGAGCTGTCAAAGAAGTTTGGCAATACAGAGGTTATTGGTAGTATACTATTTAGCAAATATTTCCTTGTTTTTGAGCTTGTCTCTTTGGTACTTTTGATAGGCATGATAGGTGCAGTAATAATAGGCAGGAAGGAGGCTCAAACTTATGACAGTGATACCCCTTGAGGCTTACATAATACTAAGCGTGCTCATCTTCGGTCTGGGACTCTTTGGTATGATAGTAAGGCGAAACTTAGTTACGGTGCTTATGAGTATGGAGCTTGCGTTAAATGCAGTTAACATAGCCTTTGTTGGTGCTGATGTTCATTTGGGGCTTGCGGACGGTCAAGTTTTTGCACTTTTTATCATAGCATTGGCAGCAGCAGAAGCGGCCGTAGGTCTTGGAATAATAATAGCCATATTTAGATTGAGGCGCGTAGAATCTACAGACGAGATAACGGATATGAGAGGCTAATATGGAAGCACTTCTTTTGCTGACACCCTTTTTTGCCTTTTTAGTGGTAGGTTTGGCGGGAAAGTTTTTAGGAGACAAGCTTTCTGCCATCATCACCTGCACTGCAGG